>CAZRJW010000005.1:0-49378 GCA_964600845.1 uncultured Gammaproteobacteria bacterium
CGACGAGCCCGAGAGCGACGAGCCCGAGAGCGACGAGCCCGAGAGCGACGAGCCCATTGGCAACTTCATCCTCGGCGAAGATGACGCGAATGGAGTTCGTTTCAACGGCGACACGAGCGTTCGTTGGAAGTTCAATCCCGAGGATGTTGTGATCCTCGGAATCGACGACAACTGCGAAGATGATGACCCGCTCGCTGACGACGACATCAAGAACAAGCTCGACGAGGCTCAGGTCAAGAGCGTTGCGCGAGACGGCGTGATTCAGGACATCCTGATCTGTGCCAAGGTTCTCGGTGGTGTGCTTCGTCCCGTTGTCGTGGATGGTCGGCACCGCACGCGCTGGGCGCGCGCTGCAAACCAGCGTGGCATCGCGAAGAGCAAGGTGTTCATCCACGCCCGTTGCGTCTCGTCCAAGGTGAGCGACGAAGCTCTTCGTGTCGGCAAGCACACGCTCAACTACGTTCGAGCGGCGCGCAACATCACTTCGCAAGCGAAGGCTGCGAAGGAGCTGAGCGACGCAGGTCGCAAGACAGTCGACATTGCGATCGACATGGGCGTCTCGACTTCAACCGTCGAGAACTTCCTCGCTCTCGCCAACGCGAGCAAGCCACTGCTCGACGCGATGAACAAGGGAATGCTTCCGGTGACGGGCGCATACAAGCTCGCCAAGCTCTCCGAGGAGAAGCAAGTCGAAGCGGTGAAGGAGACGCTGGCACTCGCCAAGGAGAACAAGACCCGCGTCAAGGTCTCCGACGCCGCCACCAGCAAGAAGAAGGTCAAGGGCGACAAGTCCGCCTCGACGCGACCAGGCATCGGAATGGTGCGCAAGCTCTTGGATTCTGCCAAAGAGGACGAGGACATCCTCAAGGCTCTCTCGTCGTGTGAGCCCGTCGACTTCTTGCGATGGCTTCTCGGTGACGTGAGTGAGCGTGCGCTTCCCGCTGCTCTTCGCGCCATCGTGAAGGTCAAGAAGAAGAAGGCGACCGGGGCCGAGTGATGAAGGTCTGTTTTTTGGTCGGAACAGAGGAGGTCTTCGCAATCTGCGAAGGTCAACCAAGTCCAGGTGACTTCGTTGTGCTTCCGGCCAACTGCTTTGTCCCTCCAAAAGACCGAGACCAGGAGCTTGTGATCTCCCCCTTGCGCCCGACATGGCGTTCAGACGATGATGGCGCTCTTGTGCCAACCTACGCTGCAACGCTGAAAGCGGGATGAGAACAGAGGTTTTCAACTTTGTGAACCCGAAGCGCGAGACAGCAAAAGTCTTGCGCAAGTTCTCTCTTCCCGTAATCGCTGCAACGCTTGAGGTCTTCGTCTGCCGCCCGCTCAATGGTCTGCGGCTGACGAGGGCCTCTTGCGCCAAGGTGTCGATGAATCCACCGTCGCTCGGCCCCTGCGCTTCATGTCTCACCGGAGACAGCCATAAGCGCGGTCGCGTGCCTGGAACTTGGCCCGATGGTCAGCCGATCTTGACCTACACGATTCAAGTCGGCGGAAAGACCAAGTAATCGCTCGCACATCGAATCCTGCACGCTGCCCTCAACAGACTGAAGGCGGCGCGGAGGTGTCGACGTGTCTGAACCAATCCGAATCACGCTAGAGCAATGCAAGTCCATCTGTGCAGACTTCAGCCTATCCAAAGAAAAGAAATCCTGCCTGCACGTCGTTGACGAGATGTGCGCCCTGCCATCGCACTTCCTGTGCGAGCTTGTCAGGTACAAAAAGAACATCGCACGCAACGCCAACCTGAAGAGTTCAGCGGCGTCGGTGTCGCGGGTCGGCACGCTGGAAGGATGCCCACGGGCCTATGCTTTCCGGTACCTACACAAGCTCAAGCCAGACGTGGAAGCGCCATGGAAGCGCATGGGAGACGCCTTTGGCGTTGCGCGCGCCAGGCTTGATTCAGGCTTGGAGGTGGACCCTGCGCTCCTTCGCTCCGACTTGCTTCCATACGAGGCGGCGAAGGTTCGTGCGGCGATTCGACTCTATCGCCACAGCAAGTGGCTTGCAAAAAAGATTGGCTACTCACCTCTCGATGTCGATTGCGAGGTCGAGGTTCTTTTCGAGGCCGAAGGGTTTCACTGGCTTGGGTACGTCGATGCAGCGTTGAAGGACAGAACGAAGCTCTGGGAGTGGAAGTTCGCTGTCAACGAGTACGACATGCTCACGGTTGCCAGGCAGGCATCCTTCTACATGATGGGAGTGCCGGAGGCACAGGAGATGACCATCGCTGTCTTCCGCAAACCAGCGAACCGACCAAAGAAGGCCGACTCGCCAGAAGCGTTCGAGAACAGGCTTGTCGCCGACATGACGTCTGACCCAGACGACTGGGTAAAGGTGTTCAGGTTCACGCGAGACCAGCTCGATGTAGCCGGAGTCGTTCGCGACACCGCTGAATCATTCAGAAGCGGTCTGATTGCCGCTGCGGAATCTGGGTATGTCGCGCACTACTCGTCTTGCTCGGATTGCGATTACAGATCGATCTGCGAGCAACACATCGGCGCGACAACGGAGCAGATCGTTCAAATCAGGAAGAAGACCTGAGCGATACCATGCGTGTATCGTCACGCGGTGTCACCGCATGACATGCGCTACCGCTGGTGGCTCACTCGCAGTCGATGCACAACCCTGTTTTTTCAGGGTTTTTGCTTGCCTGACCCATGTGGTTGGGGCTAGGTTCGCGGTCCCTGTTGTCGTTGTGGTTGGGTGCCACGATGAAGCGGTGACCGGGTTTCATGGAGGTGACTGATGGCATTTACGAAGAAGTTCTCGGAAGATCCGCTCCGCAACAGGGTCTACCTGCTGGTTCACTCGGAACCAAAAGTAGGAAAGACCCACATGGTTCTCGACCTCGTGAGAAACCATGGCGACTACATCGTTCTATTCAGCTTCGACGAGGGCACATTCGAGGTTCGCAAAGAGCCCGAGGTGTACGAGAGCAAGCTCGCCATTGCGAAGCCGACTTCGCTGAAGGGGCTCCGCGACGACATGCACGAGGGTGCAATGATCGTTGAGCGCCTCGTCAAAGCTGGCGTTCCGCGATGGCGTATCTGGGCCGTCGTTGACACGGTGACGCACATGCAGAACCGCCTCATGGTCGAGGCAAGGCAAATCAACGTCAAGAACCCTGACGCTCGCGACATCCGGCGCGACTTCGTTCGCGACGCAACAACCGAGGTGGACTTCAACATCAACCTCACTCACATGAGCGAAGTAGCCAACTTCCTCGCATCGCTCCCTTGCAACATCGTTGTCAACGCGCTCTCGCGCGAAGAGTACGTCGAGCGCAAGAAGACCGGCCGCGTTCTTCCGGCGATCACTGGACAAAGCTCACTCCGCTTCTGCGGCGACGCCGACGCCATCCTCTACCTGAACCGCGACAACGAAGGCCGTCGCTGGCTCGAGTGCGACGGCGAAACCGGAGGAGACCGCAGCGGAATGTTGGACAAGAAAGAGCCAGCAGACCTCCGGCTCTTGGCGGCAAAGATGCTCGGTAGAAGCCCGAACGAGCCGGAACCAACGCCGGAACCGGCACCGGCACCGGCACCGACTCCGGCCACGCTCACAGAAGGTGCCCCCACGAATGAGGAAGCCCCGGCGACCACCGAGGCTCACTCTTCCTGAATCGTTCCTGAACCCGTTCCACAAATAGAAAGAGAGACAGATCATGGGATATGGCAATCCAAAAGGCAATCAGAACAGCGGACCCGGAGATGGATGGGAGATTGACGACGATCTCGACAAGGTTGAAGGCCGGAAAGACGTTCCGCCCGGTCGCTGGCTTTGCCGCATCGCTGCCATGGAGAAGAAGTCAACGAAGTCTGGCGACAAGGACTACTTCAACCTCTCGTTCGAGATCCTCGACTGCTTGAAGCCAGAAGACGAGCACGCCATCGGCGGCAAGACCTGGGACATCTTCAACGTCAACCAGGTCGCTCTCTGGAAGCTCAAGGCGCTCATCTCCGCGTGTGGCTTCGACTCAACCGGCAGTCGCGTCCCCAACCTCACCGATTGCGAAGTCATCCTCGACACGTACGAAGAGGAGTACAACGGCAACCGTTCCCTCAAGACCAAGCGGTACAAGAACCCGCTTCAGGAGGGATGGAACGGCCTTCACGAGACACGCGACTCGACAACTCCGGTCAAGGAGAAGGGCGCCAAGAAGACCCCCGACAAGACCGCTCCCGCTGCCGACAAGGGCGCGTTGGCTGGCAAGAAGCTCGGCGCGCCGAAATCTGGCAAGGACATGTTCGACGGCAAAGACGACGAAATCGAAATCTGACGAGCCACCGTACCACCGTCGATAGACGGTGGTATATTTCAGGCGAACCTCTCACTGCTCCCTCGTTCCATCGGCGCTCGGCCGGGTAAGTCCGCAAAACAAGTGCGGGCAACGTCTCTACCCCCCTGACGACCTGCGACCCGTCGCGTGGACCGAACCGGAACCCTGCATCCCCCGATGGGACGGGGGAGCAGTGGGGGGTTCGCCTCTTTTTTCTGAAGAGGTGGTCAAAGTGGATCTCGTAGAACTCGAATCAGCCTACGCGAAGTGGTTGCACGTAGCGCAAGACCCGTTTCTCGTGCGTATCCTTTACGCGCTCGTCATCGCCAACAGGTACGACTCCGAGCCGGTGTGGGCGCTTCTTGTCGCGCCATCGGGTGGTGGCAAAACCGCGCTCCTCGGCTCATTGGCCGGGAGTGACACGACGGTCATGGTGAGCACGCTCACCCCCAACGCTCTCGCTTCCGGTTACGGAGACGGGAGCGAATCTCTTTTGTTCCAACTCGACCAGCGCATCCTCATCGTCGAAGATATGAGCGCGATCACTGAGTTGGCAGCGGACGCGCGCGCACAGCTGTTCAGCTTCTTGCGCTCCGCATACAACGGCTCATTCACGAAGGCCACGGGAAGAGGCCAGATTGAGTGGCAAGGCAAGTTTGGGATGATCGGTGGCGCAACACTCGCCATCGAATCCAGTCGCAAGATGGAGTCGTCACTCGGTGAACGATTCCTAACCATCCGACCACGGGTGAACTGGGACGACCAAGACGACCTCCTCGAACGCGTCATGGCAGGTTCTATCCATCGAACCGCAATGAAGGACGAACTCAAGGCAGTTGCCGCGTCGTACCTCTCTCAAGACTTCGACACGTCAAGCCGAGCGGTCAGGCGTTCATCTGTGGAGCTTTACAAGAAATCCGCCATCGCGCTGTCCAGACTTCGTACGGCTGCGAACCGCGATGGATTCACTCGGGAGATCAGCTTCCCACTCGAAGTCGGCGAAATGGGCACACGCCTCTTCACGCAGTTCCTCGTCTTCGCTTTGGCCGCTCACACGATGGGTGTGGACTGGCCAGAAGTAGACGCGATGGTCATGCGCCTCATGCTCGACTCAGTTCCCTACACGCGGGCGAAGATACTTCGCGCCATTCACAAGGGGATGAACGAGACCAGAACGATTCAGCCGGTCATGTCGATGTCGCAGCAGGTTGTTGGTCGTCACCTCGAAGAGATGAAGCTCTTGAAGATCATCGGGCTTACGCGGACGCGTCGATACGAGATCGTCGAAGACGTTGTGCAATATGCCTTGGACAACGAGGTCTGAAATGGAAAAGAAACGAAAATCAATCTGGCGTCGCATCTATACGCGTGAAGAGTCGCTGCGATCAACGGCTTGGGGTGGACAAAGGCTTTGGTGGCCACGGTCTTTCTGGACCTTTGGATGCTTGGGCCGCGCTCGGTGGTCTTGCTGGAGCAGCCGAGGCATCTGGTGAGTTCAGGCAAGAAGGTTCCTCTCGAAGTGGGCCAGCTTGTTGCCGACGCGTTCATCCATCACATGACTCCCCACGCGGAGCGAATCGAAGTCGCTGGTTCGATTCGCCGACGCAAAGAAATGGTAGGGGACATCGAGATCGTGATGATTCCCAAGCTGTCTCGCGCAATCGACATGTTTGGAGAGAAAACCGGCCCGTACATGGACTCCATCGACAAGGGAATCCAAAGCTACATCGACTGCGAAAGCGTTCCAGGGACGCACGCTCTGGTGAAGCTCAACGACGGGTCGAAGTACATCAAGCTCCACGAGCAACTCGTCGACGTTCAGATCGACCTTTTTGTGATTCGCAAGCCTGCGCAGTGGGGACCGATCATCAGCATCCGAACCGGCTCTGCCGAGTTCAGCAAGCAGTTGGTCATCGCGCTGCGCAAGCAAAACCTCCGTTGCGAGGACGGTCGCGTTCTCGACGAAAACGACAACCAGATTGATTGCCCGGAAGAGATCAACTTCTTCCGAGCCGCAGGCAGAAAAATGATAGCCCCATGGCTAAGAGAGGTGAAGTGATGGCTCGCGGAAAAATGGACCAAGAACTGCTCGCGCTGTCTCGAGCAAGTAAACATATCGAAGACCTGGAAGACCCAAGAGCGCAGTCCCGCGTCGCGACGTATCTGATGATGCGTTACACCGCTGCCGGAGAACAAAACCTGCCATCGGAAGACCGATTCAAAATCGAATCCGATGCCAGGCAGCTCATGATTCCCGGCACGGAAACAGCGCCGCCGATTCCCGCCGCCACGCGGCCCGCTACGCCCGCCGACGCCACACCGGCTACCGTGACACCATCGGCACCGACAACGGACGCAGGAGCCACCGCCACGGGGCGCGGTGACGCGTTGCCCGGTCCCGGTCCCGATATCCGCGACATTCCGCCGCCCGTCGTGACCGGATGGGGGCTCGCTGGTGACGAAGGTGGCAACGATGACGAAGGGAACCGACCTCCTCCCATCGCGAAACCACGACCCGGCTTCAAGAAGCTCGTCGACCCGCAAAAGCCACTGAAGAAAGAGAAGACGCTCAAGGATTCAGCAAGCGGCGGGTGGGACTTGGTTGGCGGCGATGAAGAGGTCGAAGTCGAGATATGACAACTCAAGAGATCAACACCGTTTTCGTCTCAGTCGTTCTCGCGTCTTGGTTTACGTTCGTCATGTGGGGAATGTTCAAGCTAGGAAGCGCCATCGACGAAGACTACGACGACGAAGACGAGTGAGCGTGAACCCCCCACTGTCCCCCCGTCGCGCGACGGGTCGCTGGATTGAACCAAACAAAAGGAGGAACCGTGAAAGCAGATGAAGCGATTGAGAAGATCAAGAAGACGATCGACAAGACCACAGCTCCCGAAGAGATGACCGCTCAAAACGCATTGCGCGTCTTCAAAGAGATGCGCGAAGACATCGCGAGCAGAATCGAGTGCATGGAGCTGGAAGGCATTCGAGACGAAGACGACTGACCACCGAGAACATGCAGCAGAGCCTCCGACGTGATAGTCGGAGGCTCTTTTCTTTGGAAAAGAAGGAATCAACATGACGAAACTCGACGATGCTGTTCTGTACGGGTCTGTGCTCACAACCGGCGTAGTGATGCTCTGGCACGGATGCCTTGCACAAAAAGCACATTCGCAGGACCACAGACAGCTCACCCCAACAGTCGCGCTCGCCAGGCTCTGCATCAGTGAAGCCGGATGGGATTGCTTCACGTCAGGAGACGGTCTCGCGATTCACGAAGTCATCAGTCGCGGGTCCGAACGCCAAGGCGTCCGGTACACGAGCTACGCGAGGGCATACGCGCAAAGGCTTTTCGGAGCGCGACCGCATGACGTTCCAAGGCTTCGCTGGGTAGGACAGATCAACGAAGCGTGCGATGAACCATCCGACTGGCCAACGACGATCACGTCCAGAAGGCGCGACGGAACGATTCAGGTAAGTCCGCACGCTCCGTGGTCCGCATACCGCGCGCAGTGCCAGCACGTCATGACCGTCGCAGCGGAGATATCGCGCCTGACGATCGAAAACGTGAGCGAATGGAGCATCTGCAGCCAGCCGGTTCACGACTGGGGTGGTCATCTTGACGAGGCGCGCGCTCGCCGCATTGGTCTCGTTCCGGTTGAATGTGGGGTATCTGATGAGGTGACGCGGAACACGTTCTATTGCCGCCCAGGCGTGGACCCTACCTGTGTCGAGATTGATCGTGACTGAACGTCTTGGGCGTTGCGGACCTGTCCCGGAAAACGCGGAGTCCCGCTTTTGGTCCTTCGTGAAAAAGGGGCCAGTGTGCTGGGAGTGGCAAGGCACTACATCTCGTGGATACGGGAACATGCGAGTTGGATCGACGGTGGACGGCACGCGAAAGAAGATCCTCGCGCACCGTTACTCGTTAGGTCTCGCTCTGGGCCGCGATGTAGTCGGTCTTGCGTTACACAAATGCGATAACAGGCTGTGTGTTCGTCCAGACCATCTCTACGAAGGAACGGCGTCTCAAAACATGCACGACGCATACGATCGAGGTCGAATCGTTCCATACGATCGACGAGGTGAGCGCAACTCCAACTTCAAGCATGGTCGATTCACCATGAGCAAGGCTCATCGCGACTGATTCTTCTTGGCGATCTTCTTCTTCGAAAGGGTCACGGATTTTTTCCGTGGCCCTTTTTTCTTGCTCATTTTCTTGACCAAGAAATACGCGCCGACTGCGATTGCCGCACCGAGCAACACGCCAGCGAGGAGCTGAACTATCCCTGGTCCGCTCTGAACGACGGTAACGCTCGTGTTGTGGATGTGTTGCTCCGGCCTTCTCTTGGCTTCGACCTCGGCAAAAGCCTTCGCGAAACGCTCGTCGAAGATGCTTTCAATCTTCTTTCGCTGGTTCTTTAGGCGAATGGACTTCGTTGCGGGAGATTCTTTTTCAGGCGGCTTGGTCTCTTGCTCAAGCGTTTCGATTTGTTGTTCGACGAAGCGTTGCCTGACGGCAGACATTTCGCGGTCGACGAAACGCTTCCATTCGTCGTCTTCGGGAGCGGAGAGAAGGAGTGTTGGTCTGGCGTTCAGCTCGCGCATGGATGCGACGGCGCCAGTGATCTCTGCGAAGCTATCGGCGAGCGTCTGCCTCTGCGACTCCGAAAGGCCGGAGTTCAGGTCTGGATGAAGAATCCTTGCTGCATTCTTCGTTGCGGTCTCGGCTTTTTTCAGCAGTTCTTTGCGGCGTTGCTCGGCTGTTTTCGGGGCAACGACCATGCTCGTCTCGTCGCAATCGGCGAGATCGTCATCCAAATCCCAGTCAATCTTGTCGAAGTAGTGAGAAACCGAGTCAGGGTCTCTCTCGTCCTTGCACGGCTTCTTGACCCTTCTCCATGGAAGCCTTCCGTAACCGCCGCCACCGCCACCACCGCCACCTCCACTCGGAATGGGAGGAGCTGGAACAACTCGAGGAACGAACAAGACGTCAAGTTGCTGAAAACGTGGAAGGTCGAATCGCGACGGGAAGTAAGCGTCGAACCAGACAAGCGCGTTAGGGATCGGCTCAAGCGAGCCGACAAACGCGTCAGGCTGCTGCGGAACCGGCCGAACGATTCGGTCTGGATAGACGGCAAGCGAGAACGTCGGCGCAGCAACAGACGGCGACCACGGTGGCTGCACCTGAGCGTCAGGCTGCTGCGGAGTCGGCCGAACGATTCGGTCTGGGTAAACAGCATCGAAGGGCGTCGACGTGCGCTCAATCCGTGGCTCGACGAACGCGTCAGGCTGCTGCGGAGTCGGACGAACAATGCGGCCTGGGTGGAACGGACCACCGAAGAACGTCGAGTTGCGCTCGCGGCGCGGCTCAGTGAACGCATCAGGCTGCTGTGGCGTCGGCCGAACGATTCGGTCTGGATAAACAGGACCAAAGAAAATGGGAACCGCGACAACGCGAGGCTCCACAAACGAATCAGGCTGCTGCGGTGCGGGCCGAACGATGCGGTCTGGCGCAACCGGCGAGAGGAAGATGGCGCTTCGTTCGCGCCTCGGCTCTACGAGAGCCGGTGGCTGCTGTGGAACGGGCCTAACGATGCGGTCTGGGTAGACAGCATCGAATGGCGTCGAGGTGCGCTCGCGCCTGGGCTCTACGAGAGCCGGTGGCTGTTGCGGCGTCGGCCGGATGACTCGATCGGGATAGAACGCGCCGAAGAACGTCGAGGTGCGCTCACGCCTGGGCTCTACAAGGGCCGGAGGCTGCTGTGGCGCAGGCCGAACGATTCGGTCTGGGTAGAACGCGCCGAAGAACGTCGAGGTGCGCTCCCTGCGTGGCTCCGTGAACGCGTCAGGTTGCTGCGGTGCAGGCCGAACGATGCGGTCTGGCGCAACCGGCGATAGGAAGATGGCAGAACGCTCGCGACGCGGCTCGACGAGGGCCGGTGGCTGCTGCGGTGCGGGCCGAACGATGCGGTCTGGCGCAACCTGCGAGAGAAAGATGGCGGTGCGCTCGCGACGCGGCTCTGTGAGCGCGTCAGGTTGCTGTGGCGCGGGTCGAACGATTCGGTCTGGGTAGAACGCTCCAAAGAACGTCGAGGTGCGCTCGCGCCTAGGCTCGACGAGAGCCGGAGGCTGCTGAGTCGGAGGTCGTGGTGGTGGTTGCGGCCATGTCGGGTCGAAGAAAGCGACCGTGCGGTCTCGCAGCGGGAAGGTCTCGCCTGTCGCAGACACGGGTCGCGCAAGACCTCGAGGTGGTAGCTCGTCGAACGCACGAAGAATCGCTCCGGAAGGTCGTTCGTATTCTGGAGGCGCGAAGAACGACTCTTGCTCCGCTCGAACTGGCGCGCGAGACGGCTGCGGACACTCGGGGAAAAACCAAAACGCATCTTGTTGCGCTGGAGGCGCAAAGAACGATTCTTGCGCCGCTCGAACTGGCGCGCGCGATGGCTGCGGGCATTCGGGCGCAACGTACTCTGGTGAACCCCAGAAATAGTCTATGAGTGGCGCAGAAGCGTTGTTGAGCCCTTTGGCCAACGCAGTGGGAGTGCCGCCGTATCCCAGGCGGCGGATCATCTGCGTACGAAGCAGGCGTCCTTTGCCCGAGGAACTCATGGATCACCCTTGCGTAAAAACGATCTCTCCCGCTGGGCTGACGGCGGTCGTCGCACTCGGAAGCCAGATTAGCGTTGGAACGGTGTCCGCGTAGCAGAGCGGCATTCCGAGCTGAACAAGATCGGAATCCGCGCCGACGTTTGGAATGCCAACTGCAACGCTTGCAAGAACACGATACGCAACAAGGTGGACCGCTCCGGCGCCATAGCTCGTGCCGAGAGTCACCGAGGCGATTGCTCCGACGCCCGTTCCGCCAGCTGGCAAAGCAAAAGGAACGAAGGTTCCGGCCACTGCGGTCGCTGGAAAACTCGGAAGCGTTGCCGTCTGACCCGCACCGAGCGTGGCATCCGTGTAGCTCATCGTCGTATTGGCGATCGCGCCTGCATTCGTAGTTGCAGTGCGCACTTCCATGCCAACGAGGACGTTATCTCCAGTCGTAGCTCCGTTTCTGTCTCTCGGTGGAAACGCAACGCTTCCAACCGCTTGGGCGGTTGTTGTCGTGACGACGATGCCGCTGTTCTGCCAGAGACGATCTACAAGCAACAGCCTCCCCGCAGCGTTTGCTGCCGCAGTGAAACGCGCGAGATACACATCCTCGCCTACAACTGCTCCGGGGAAAGGAATCTGACCGCTCAGAGACGTGAGCGCTTGTCCGGCCATGCCTGGAGCAGGAGCGGCGATCGCACCCGGATTACCCGCTTGGTAAACCGTCGTGCCATACACACCAGCCGCTTCCATGGTTGCTCCGACCTTCTGGAAGAAGAACGGAGGAAGCATCCCAGCTATCGCAGCGTCGAGCGTTGTAATGGCCACAAATCACACACCAGTGCGCAAAAGAGCGTCGAGCTGTCGGCCACGAATCGCCGCGCGCTCGAACTCTTCGATTCGCTTCATGAACGGCTTGCACTCGCCAGAGTCAGCGCATGGGCCACACACAGGCTTCATGCAACGACGGCAGAAGCCACCTGGGTCTTGCTTCACGAAGATGACCTTCTGGCAGTGAGCGCAAGTGTGCGTGTCCCACTCGGTTGACTTTCCATCGGCACCAACTGCAATCGCGTACCCCTGTGGACGAAGCACGTTCATGTGCAGATCACTGCTCTTCGAAATGAATCAAAGCAGTCACGGCAACAAGTGCAGCAACTGGAGTGTTGATCGCGAACCCGTTGCTCGCAACGGCGGGATACACAAGCTCCCCATACGGAGCCGCGACCCAGCGAAACGTCGCACGCTGATTCAGCGGAATCGTCAGCAGAATCGCTCCAGCCGTGACAGTCGGGGCGACGGTGTGATTCTCGCCGACATCCGACAAGGCTGCGGCGTCTGCGCTGTCAAGCGCGGTCGGAGTCACGCCGGTAGACGTGCCTGACGTGGTGCATCGTTGCACCTGATACTGGAACGTGTTGTCGGCCGGAGACGCGTCGCAGCCGACGATCATCTCGTACAACTTGCCACGTCGCGGCGTGGTAGCGTCACTTGTGATGGAGCCAACCGGCAACGAGAGGGAAGCGGTTCGATTCAGTTCAGCTGCGTATCTTGCCATGAGCTGACACTACGCCTTTGCTTGGTCGATTGCAACCCACGCTGAACGATTCAGTTTAGCCGTTCGCTGATCACGCAATAGTCGGTAATGGAGCCAGTCCAGTTTGGCGTCGTCTCCAAAGATGTCGGCGTCGGATTCAAAATCCCGGTGTAGTAACACCACGTCAAAAGACCCGTGCTCCAGACGCGCTGAGCATAGGTTGGCGGGATTGGCGTTGAACTCGTGTCAACCGAGTAGAACG
The DNA here is from genome assembly GCA_964600845.1 of uncultured Gammaproteobacteria bacterium. GTDB lineage: Bacteria > Patescibacteriota > Patescibacteriia > 2-12-FULL-60-25 > 2-12-FULL-60-25 > JAGOTP01. The sequence continues at coordinate 12,673 of CAZRJW010000005.1, forward strand.
CATTGCTTGTTGGCGTTTCTTGAAGAACCGTCGAGTCGATAATCTGTCCGCTGAAGTCCGCCATGGCTCCTCAGACTGGTGTTGTTCCGTTTTGCCAAGGAACGAGACATTCCCCAGCGTAAACGAAGGCATCGGATGCGAGGTTGACCGTGCTTGGGTATCCACGAACGACGCCTCTGAGACGCAACGTGTTCGACAGGCCAACGAGCCCTGGAGTTGATTGCGAAGACCCTCTTCCGTACATCAGCTGCACTCCGAGGTCTTTACCATCCCAAGGGTCGACGCCGACTCCCGCGCTCCCGAAGATGTAAACCGTGGTGTAAGGCTGAGCGAAAATGGTCTTCACTGCCCACACGGACGTCGGCGAGTACCACCACTGCCATTGTGTTCCAGAAACAGAAAATATCGCACCGGCAGGCGCAGCGGCGACTGCATACGGTGCGCTGTTCCCTGCGGCGTATGTTCCATTGGCCATCGCCTCGAGAGCAAAGGCTCCAAGAAGCGTCGAGGTTCCATCGGTGAAAAACAGGTAGAACGAGCGGATTCCAGCGACGTTCTGGTCTCCGTCGTATGTGATCGCGTGGCACCTCACCGAAGGAGGCGTTCCCGTGATGAGCGCACCGGCTGAAATCAGTGTCGTCTCGTTTGCCGCTGTGACCTGAGAGTCAGGAACCGAACCGCTTCCGACCGTTGCTGGTGCGACGACGGCGACCTTGATCGTGATTGTCGAAGCTGAGGCTCCTCGAAGGACAGTGATCCAAACAGACCCTCTTGTCAGAATCCACCAAGTGTTCGTGGTGTTCATCGCCGCGCCCGAGGTGATGTAGTTCGTCACCGTTGAGCGCAATGTGCCGTTGCCGTTCGCATAGAGCGTCCAGCCGTTCGCGAGCAAGAGAGCGTTGAGCTGATACAAGCCTTCTGAAGCTTGATTCACTGCCGCGTCGATGTTGACTACTGAAGCTTTTGCCATGGTTCTCTCACGTAAACAGTTCAGCGCCCTGCACAACTGCAAATGCGCCAATCGTGTCGCTCACGACCTCGAAGACGTACCAGTCCGATGCAGCGATCGTCACCGCTCCAGCAAGCACCTGGCTGTTCAGAGCTGCAGCGGTCGACCAAGTGAATCCAGCAACAAGAGCGCCGGTAGACTGCCTACGCACCTGAACCGTTGCGATTCCGCCACCGATGGCTCCTACAAGGGCGCGGCTTCTTGCCTGCACGACTTGCGCCGCTTCCAGATACACCGCGCCGTAAGCGACGGGCGTGGTGCCCGCTGCTGCAACGGTGGATGCGGCAACAGGGATCAGGATATTTCGCGTTCCGGTAACACGCCAGACGGCAGGAGGTACTCGTCCGAAGCCGCCTTCGTAGTCGCATTCAACTCGCCCAACGCCTACGACGAAAGCGGTGTCCCCTGGTTCAAGCGCGGCTGCCGATTGCGGTGTTCCTCCGTATCCAGTCACGTTTGGAAGCACCAAAAGAGTGGCGAAGTTTCCCCAGTCCCGTGGCTGGCGATTACGAGGTTGAATGGCAGGTGTAACGATTGACATCAGTTGTTTCCTAGGATTTGAACGACAGTGCCGAGTGCGCCGTCGACAGGCGTCAAACAAAGAAACTTGTTCAGCGCGATGATAGATGGATCGCCGGTATTCGTGGAAATCCCGATGCCGAGGCCAGCAAATATCTCGATAGTATTGCCCGTAATAATGAGCGCCCAGTTCGCGCCCAGTTCGCTTTCTATGACGGATACGCCAACAGGAAGCGCTTTGAGCTTAGACGCACTGCAAGTGAATCTGCCACCGTTGCCAGCGAGAGTAATGGCTGAGCGGCATCCCGACGCGTTTATATTCAGTTGAACAGCGCTCCAGTTTGCGTCAACTCCAAGGCCGTAAGAGTAGATGCCTCCTCCGGTAGCAGACGCCGATGTCGCGTCTATGGTCACATTGCTGAGGCTAATGTTTTCTACCGCTGCTCCTATTTGATCAGAATAAATCCCCCACTCGGCGAACCCTTCAAACCGCGAGTGAGAGACGGAAATGTCTCCAAAAAAACCAAGGTCTCCGCTGAAATACAGTGGACAGTCGAACCCCGTCGTCTCGAGTCCTCTGATTTTCACATTCGACGTTGGCAGAACGCAGATTGCTTTCCAATCGAACGGAAACTCGCCTCCGTTGAAAGATGCCGAAGCGGTGCAATCCTCAAGCGCGAAACCAGATCCGGCAAAGCCAACCGTTTGCGCTCCAGGGAGAAGGTTAAACGGGCCGAGCGCAAGGTCGCACCTTCGAATCACCGCTCCTGCAGCGCTGTTGAAAATGTTGCCACCTGGATTCGGCGAGCCGGAGCCAACGCTCTGCACAACCACGGAAAACTGCTCAACGACACTGCCTACGCCAGCCAAGCTGAACGTGGCCTGCGGACCCGTCTTCTTCGTCAGAATCGTGCTGGCTCCAACGCCAGCTCCTGACAAGATCGTACCCGCAGGAATGACCAGAGGCGTCGTCACAATGCCAGTGTCGAGGTCGTACGAACCCGGACGCACCTTCACATCGCCAGGCAAGACAGCAGCAGCGGCGAGAGCAGCCTCAATCCCTGCACCATCACCCGTATCTGGAAAGTAGTAGAAACCATCCATGGCGTATGCGGTCGACGAATCTCCAGCAGGTACGTTGCCAACGACATACTTCGGGCCAAAGCGGTCAGGTCCGCTTCCGCTTCCGCTTCCGCTTCCAATGACGAGTAGTTGTGCCATCGGAAGAGCATACTACCAAAGACGTCCTACCGCCCGAATCGTTCAGGTAGTAAGATTCAGCATGGCACTCACCGTATCGCTGGTCCCTAGCGGGCTTCATCACGCTGTCACAAGCGGAACAATCGACATTGGCGCTTCATACGGTCAGGTTGCTGCCGTTGCGGCGAACCAGCTGATGAAGTTGCTCTTGCCATTCGAGCGAGAAGTCTACAACAAGCCGGGGTATCAAGATCAAGTCTACGTCGTTTCAAAGCTGAACGACGCGTCCATCACTGCCATTCGGCTCGACGCCACGCAGTTCGAGTCAGACCCAACAACCGGCGCATCGGTCTTGCGTCTTCGTGTTGACGTCGCGGCGGTTCCGGGCGATGTACTGATCTGGATCGAGTCACACCACTCGACCGGACGCTAATCAACACCCCACCGAGAAGAAAGAGAACGGTCCATGTCAGGAATCATCGACAACTCCGACAAAGAAATCCTTCGGCCCGACCCGAGCCTCGCTGATGATGTGAAGCTCTACCCGAGCCCGTCGTTCGGAAAAGATGCCGCTGTCGCAATCAAGGGCGGAAATCAAATCTGCTGGAACTGTTTCACGGTCCTCGGAGGAGACTTCACAGACCTCGTGATGGGTCACGCAATCGTTCGATTCTGCAAGAGCAAACGCTGTCACAAGGTGTGCTCGCAGATGAACGCAAGACGCGAGCAAGAGCAGTACGCGCAGGCCACAAAAATCATCACCAGCGGCTGAGTTTGACCAACGCTGGAGAAGAGGTACGCTGAGACTTGAACGTCTACCTCTTCTCGGTGGGAAACGGTCACCTCCAGAAAGGCTCATTGGCTACCCGGCCAGTGGGCCTTTCGCTTTTGTCCGGTGCTACTCTCCTCTGATGAACTTCACCGGCAAACGCGTTCTCTTGTTCGGAGACTCCCAGATGCAAGGTCTATCGAGAAGCCTTCGGGAGATTCTTTTGGAACGTGGTGCTTCTGAAGTTGAAACGTCAACGCATGTCGGCATGTCGCTCAAGTCGGCGCAGGAGACTCTTCCAAACGCGGCCGATGGATACGACGTGGTGATCGTTTCCTTCGGAGGCAACAACCCTCCGTCCACCAGAGAGCGCGCGGTCTTCTACATGAACGGGCTGCTCTCGAGGATGGGCGGCAAAGAGGTCGCTTGGATGACCGTCCTCCCCGTCGCCGACGCCAGCCTCCAAGTCGGCAGAACGAAGATGGAGCGATGGCAAAAAGAGCACTTGCCAACCAAGGGAGTGCTCGTCTTGGATGGTCGTGCTCTCGCCTCTGGAATCAGGAGACCGGATGGCCTGCACCTTTCAAGCGGTGGTTACGCGCTTCTTGCAGATCGTCTTGTCGTGGCGATAGATCGCGCATCGAAGAAAGTGCCTTGGATTCCAATCGTCGGAGGAATCCTCGCAGGCATCATCGCCGCACTCGCGCGCGCGTAACTACTTCTTGCCGTCTTCGATTGCCTTGAGCAATCCCCGAAGACCGGCACGAAGCAAAACCTTCGGAGGCGTTTTCATAAGTTCTTGAGCGGTGTCTCGAACGACGAGTCCGTTCTGGAGCATCTCTTGAACGAAGACGGCCGCATCGAGCGCTTGCTCAAGCACGCGGACCTCTATGTTCGGTGAAGGCCGCTTCGCGTTCGGTTTTGTCGTGACACGTTTTCTCGGTGGCATCGGACTCCATAGCTCATCAGACCCAGTACGCACCATTCCCGAAAAATACCGTGAACGAATGTCACGGACACCTGGACCGTTTCAACGACGTAGCGAGACAAACCGGATACGCGTGAAACCACGGCACGGTGACAAAGTGGCAGCCGTGACAGCGTGTCAAAAGCTACCCCACGATCGGTGACGGTAACTGCGGAAGCCATCGAGCCGGAAGGGGGCAGACCGGCCACCTCGTTTTCGCCCATGGCACGATCGGTGCCTTGCGTGAGTTCGCGCGAATATATGCGACACGGAAAACAGGCCGGTTGATTCTTTTTGTTTGAACCGCGTTTCGCGACCCGTTCGACGGCCAATCAAAAAAAACCGGCCGCACAGAATAAATCATGTCTGCATAACCGTTTTATCCAATGTTTAGGAATAGTTAGAGCCGAAAAAACGACCGTCATCCCGATTTCCCGGTAGTGCCCCCCCCGTGGGTCTAGGGTGGGTACTACTGTTGTAGGGGGTATATGGGGGAAGGAGGAGGTAGAAGGAAAGAAGAGAGGAGAAGAGGATCTACACCCTTCTTTCCTTCTACACCCTCCTCTCCATCTACCCCCTCCTATACGGGTACCCTTAGCGCAGATCGGGTTTTGGGCACTTTTGTCAATGAATACGGCGCGTTAGATATTTTTTTCGTTTGCGCACCTATAAACGCCCGTTGAATGCGTCTTTTTTCGCGCCGTTTCCGATTATGGCATCGGTAGGCTTTTGTCTCGGAGCGCGTTCCCCCCATTGCTCCCCCGTCGCGCGAAGGGTACGTTGGCGATGTGACTGAAGATCCAGGCTGGTTCAGGCTTTTCCACAGGTTCCCCGGCACAGATATCGTCATCTATGAATCGACGTATCCACAACCAGGAATCGTACTTCTCTCGAAGCACTCGATTAAGACAGGAGCCACGATAGCCCGCGCCGAGTACGACCCCGACCTCAAGCGCAGCGTCAACACCAAAGCCGGAGAAGAAGGATCCGAGTTCGATGACTCGAAGGGATACAATCTTCCAGCTGGTCCAAGGAGACCCAAGGTCGAAGGGCTCGGGGCAGACGATGCCGACGTGTACAGGCGTCGCCCCTATGTGCAGAAAGCCGAAGAGCAAGCTCCCGCAGCTCCTCGACGTCGCATCGTGCCTCCCCCAACGATTCAGCAGCCAGCTCCAATCGTTGTTCAACCCGAGCCCGTAGTTACCAGAGCTTCATATCCAAAATCGAAAGCTCCAACGGAAGACCCTGGCACGTTCAAGGTGCCGCCTCCGATTCTTCCTGACGACGCGACGCCGGAGCAGATCGCAAACTACAAGCGCGCTTCGTTGAGGTGGTGGGAACGAAAAACCAAGCACGAGGAAATGTTTGCCAGCATATCCGTTCGTGGATGGAGAATGCGCGCCCTTTCTCCGGCGAAAGAGATCGAAATCACAGGTCACAGCGAAGGTACGCAGGCAAAACTCGCTGCCCTCTTCAAGCGCATCCCGAAAGACCAAAAGACCTGGCTGCAGTCGGCTCACATCCCGTACGACGACCCATATGCCTGGCTCGTGACAAACGAGAAAAACGCACTTTGGACACCATGGGTCAAGCCAGAGTGCATCGCATGGCTCGTTGTAGAGGGAGCAAAGATCGGTCTCTACTTCGCGGCGCGCGCTTACCCAGGATCCGACCCGTCTCTTCCGAACGATGCCAGAATGCTTCAGTTCGACGTCCAAAAGTATCTTGCAGGCGAAGTCACCTGTTCGCCGAACCCGGTTCGCAAGAAGGGACTAAGAGAATCCGACGAGGTTCTTTTGCTCAGGCCGCTTGAGTCGATGTCCATGTCTCCCGGCAATCTGTTTCAGAAGTACCAAGAGGCGTTACGGGCGACTGGCGACAAAGCTGAGGTCCACGAAGCTTATCACCGAGTCTTGCTGCATCGTTTTCTTCGAAGGCGACTTCTCGTGCCGACTGAAAAAAGAAGCAGCGTTATCGGAAAAGAAGCGGAACGCCGCGCGAACATGCTCCAGGCGCACCGTGTTTTCGTTTTCAACCGAGACGGATGCCCGAAAAGGCTCAACCTGAACTTTCTCAAGGCCAACGGCATTGGTCTCAAAGAGCTTGAAGCCAAGAATCCAACTCTTGTCTACAGCAGGAACCTTCAAAACCAGTATCTCGTCACCGAATGGACGAACTGGCTTTTCACAACGGTTCTCGGCAAAGATCCGAAGTCTTGTCGCAGCATGTTCAATGCCGCTGACAACAAAAGCACCAAGAGCATTTACAGCCGGTACGACGAAGAAACCTTGCGCGAAGAAAAAGACGAAGACGGTCTTCGCGGTTTGTACGCTCTGGCGGGAATGGGGCTGCTGGGATAACCTGGGTCGATGATTTTTCCACTGATCGGTTTCGGCTTCATCATCGGCGCGGTCGCGCTGTCCAGAAGCCGCCGAGGTGGCCCAGGAGGGCTTTCGTCCGTGAGCCCAGCGCAGAACACGTCCGAGACGTTCGACGCCGTTGAGCGGGCAGCATGGTCGCTCTACGAGCCGGTCGACGAGCTAATGGCTGGTCCAGAAGACTTATTTTGGGACAGCCCGAGCTACAAGCCTACCTGCGGCTTGTTCACGAACGAGGCTCTCGAGGCGCTCAACTCTGCGCAGCTTGCCGAAGACAACGGCGAGCCGCAGGCGTATTCGGCAAAAGTTGTTGCTGTTCAGGCATGGGCACTCTCCCAGGTCGAGTGCGGAGACGAAGAAGCTCCCGCTTGGGCAGTTGAACAGGCAGAACGACCACTACAGGGCACCCGCGCCCCCTCGTCTGCCGTTGACTCTCCGTTGAAAAACGGATAGAGCCGACAGTATTGAAACTCTGGAACGACACTGTTAGCGGGTTCCACGCAAGGCTTGTTGAGGTACGAAGCAAGCCTACGGCGGACTCGTATGTTGCGGCGGTTCGTCTTTGGGAGCAGTTCTTGTCGGAGAACCGGATTGAGTTATCTACGGCTCACCCTGGGCTTTTGGACGATTTCGTCAGGTGGCTCGTTCGACGAGGGAGCGCCCCGCAGACGGTCGTGTCTCGATGCACTGGCGTGAAGTCGTGGCTCAACCACCTCAAGAGGCTTGGCTATAGCGTCCCAGACTTATTGGCTCCCGATCTGCCGAAGGTTGCGACGAAAGACCCGGTGGTGTTGAGCCTCGACCAGCTTGCGAGCTACTTCGAGCGCGTGAATGAGCTTCACGAGCCCGTGCGAACCGCGATGACGATCATGCCACTCTGCGGTCTTCGCTCCGATGAAGTGGTCAGGCTCACCCTTTCACAGCTCAAGGTTGTGGACGGGTGGATCATTTTCACGTTTTCCGGTAAAGGCGGAAAGATTCGAAGCGTTCCGTTGCTGAAGCAAGGGAACGCGATACTTCGCCAATATCTCACCGGCTGGCGTGCGCAGTTCAAGAGCAGGTACAAGAACGACGCGATGTTTCCTGGGTATCACGGTGGAAAGCCTCTCGCGACCCGAACGATTCGGAAGTGGGTTGAGGACGTATCTCGTCAGCTCGACCTGCCGGATTTGTCTCCGCACGTTCTTCGCAAGACGTACACGACGATGCTGGATAGCATGGGCGTTTCGCCGCTGATGATTGCTCAGCTGGTTGGCCACTTCGACCTTCGAACGACGTCAAAGCACTATATCAAGCACGACATGGAGTCTCTCGTGAGTTCGCTCGCGAGAGTTCACGTTCCTGGCGTGCTCGTTCCAACAAGCTGAACCACCACCGAGAGACAGGAGACATTCATGGCAAAGGTTGCGCAACAAACGACTGACCCAGCAGCACTGGGGGCGCTCATTCCGACAGACGACGGAGACGACGGAATGGTTACGCTCGGAGGTGACGACACGCCGCCGCTTCTTCGGCACGAGCCGATGCCGCCTCCGGTGTCCATCACGCCTGGAAATCTACAGAAGGCACGTCGCGTTGCCGGAACGCAGCAAGCTGCTGCAGCGGCTCCTGTGCAGCCACGAAAGGACATCGCTCGGATGATGCCTTCGGCTCACCGCGTCTACGTCTACAAGAAGAAGGAGGACGGTAAGCAGTCCTTCATCAACGAGTACACGGCGCAGGAGCTTCAGGGTGCAGGTACCATCGAAGCTTTCATCAAGAAGTACGTCGTTCCTCATTACGAGCACGGCGAGTACCACGTTCACTATTTCGACGGCCAAGGGAAGGAGCCAACGCCGCTTGGGAGCGTCAACATCGAGGCTCCGATCGACTACGTTTCTCCGGTCAGGACAAACGGTCATTCGAAGCAGGCTTCACCGGCTGAGTCTCTCCGCGAAGCGATGGCTCTCCAGAAAGAAATGCAGCAGATGAACCACAACCAGCCGCCTCCCAAGTCTCAATCTGATGTGATGATGGAGACGATGATGGCTTCCATGCTCAAAAAGCAGATGGAGAGCTTCTCTTCTGGTGGAGGAGACAAGGGAGGCGATGGCGGCGGGATGGGGATGATGCTGATGATGATGATGATGGAGAGGATGAAGCCTGCGCCTGCTCCGACTGTAGATCCTTCCATTCAGCGCCTGATGGAAAAGATGGCTGACCGCATTGAAGCCATGGAGCAAGAAGCTCGTGTTTCGCAGGCGATGATTCCTCCTCCTCCTCTTCCTTCGGACGGATCGTCAGCTCACCTCGAGATGATTCTTGAGACCATGCGCGAAAATACACGGATGATGGTCGAGGCAATGAAGTCGCAGCAGGTCACACGAGACCCGATCAAAGACCTCGCCGACATGGCCGCGCTCATGGCTCCGCAGAAGAGCGAGTCGCTCACGACCAAAGACCTCTTCGAGCTGATGCCGAAGTTCCAGGTGATGTTCGCACCACAGAGCCAGAACAAAGACCCGTTCGAGAAGACAATGGAGCACTTCCGCGTGTTCAAGATGATGCAGCGCGAGTTCGGCGAAGAGCGCACGTCCCAGGCACCTCCGTCTCAACAGGATTCGTTTTGGACGTTTGCCAAGGAGATGCTCAAGAGCGATGTAGGAAAGAGCATCGCTCAACAAATCGTTGCTCAGTCAAACGGACAGGAAATCGCTCATCACGGACAACAGCGCGTTTCCAACCAACAAGAGCAAGCTCGTATCGTAGCCAATCGCCGAGCCCAGCAAGCCGCGCAGCAACGTCTTCTCGCCGAAGACCGCGCCCGCAAGCTCGCAAGCGAAGCGACACGCGTGCAGCAAGAAGAGGCACGCGTTCAGCCTGTTGCTGCTCCTGCCGAGCAGCCTGCCGAACCAGCACCGGCACCAGAGCAGAAAGCGCCCGTGTCCGAGGTTCGAGCGGTCGAGCCCGAGGCGTCCGCCGATGAAGAAGAGAGCAACGAGGTGTCCGTTCCAGAGGGCTTCCTCAACGTACACGCCGCGCTGATCAACGACGCCCCCAACGACGCGGAAAGGATCGGCGCCATCATTTCTGGCTTTCAGATCCTCGCAACGTCGCCTGACTTCCGGCCGGTCATCACCAAGATGTTTGGTCTCTGCAAGCAGAATAGGAAAATCGAGTCGCTCGACCACCTCGTTGAAATCTTGGAGTTCTTCTCCGAGAACGAAGTGCTCCGAGCAGAGATTCCAAAGCTTGCGCGCGAAGACTTCGACAAGCACTGGAACCTGATTCGTCAAAAGCTTGATTTCCCAGACGTTCCAGAGGTTCTTCCAAGCAAGTCGGACTCCGAATCGGAAAACGCTTAGGACATCATCACGGTTCGCTTTGACCCCTGAACGCTAGCGCGCTCGGGGGTCTTTTTTTGTCCAATCGCCAGAACGATTCAGGTGCTAGGATTCTGCGATGGATGTTCCTCAGCTACTCATGGGCATTGGTTCGATGGTCGCTGGCATTTCGTCTCTTCGAAATGCCTTGAAGAAAGGAAAGCGTCGGTCTGTGGGTGGCATTGGTCGTCTTCAGCTGACCGGCGAGACAAAGAGCAGCAATGGGCAGGCCGGAGCAAAGATTTACAAGGTCTCCACGATCGACGAACGTCTTGCTGGTGTTGCCAAGCAGATGATGGTTTCGGTTCGAGACCCGCGCCTGCGTCAGCTTGCCGTTTCCATCGTGTCGAAGCGTTCGCGTTCACACAACGAGAGCACTGGCGATGGTGGATGGGCGATTGCGGAGCGAGACTACTGGGGAGAGGTGAAGGCTCTCTTCAACTGGATGCGTGCGAATGTCAGGTATATCCGCGACACGGCCACGATTGACACCTTCGCGACTGCGATGCGAACGATTGAAGTTCGAGGTGGAGATTGCGACGACTACACGATCGCTCTTGGCGCTATGCTGATGTCGATCGGCTACTCGGTCAGAATGAAGACCATCCAGACGAAGGACAGCGACGATTGGAATCACATCTACCTTCAGGTTGGACTTCCTCCTGGGAAAGCTACGAAATGGAAGACGCTCGACGCGAGCGTTTCACAGCCTGCAGGATGGGAAGCTCCGGCTTCAATGATCGCAAAGTCTCGTGTCGATGCACCTGACGATGCAAAATGGAATCGGCACTGGTGAACAACACCTTGTCGTTGTAAAGTGACCACAACAGTTCAGGAGATCGAAGTTCATGGAAGACCTCGCACTCGTCGCCACGGTAGCAGTCGCAAAGAAGGACGCGCTCTTCAAGAGCGGTCCAAAAAAGAACAAGCTCAAGAAGGGATGCCGATTCAAGGGCAAGAAGGTGTATTGCACGCCTTCGGTTGCTGCGCGGATCAAGTCGTCTGCCAAGCCGAGCAGCAAAAAGTCGAGTAGCAGGAAGTCTCCTCGCTCGCCGGTCATCCCGAAGACGCCGCAGGCGGCTCGGAACATGAACGCATTCCAGGCGCTTCTGGCAGACCGCTCGAACTTCAAGGCTGCTCGCGACAGCGGCAACTGCGGAGCGATGCGTCAGTTTGCGAAGCGCATCGTCGACGGCCTTCAGTACATGGGTCGCATTCCGCCGAAAGTTACGAAGAAGAACCCATCCGGCGACGCTCGTTCGCGCAACCTTCGCTACATCAAGGAGATGGATCGCGTGAAGGCCGACGTGATGCGCTCCTGCTCGATGGCGGCGGGTTCTGGCGCTCCTCCGGCAAGCCGAGACGCGGTCGACGCGTTCGCCGCACGCAGGCAGGCGCAGATCGACATGCAACGGCTTTTCGCCTCTGAAACCGCTTCAAGTCAGAAGGCGCGCCGAGACGACGAGTCCGACTTCAACCGTTTCAATGGCTTGAGCGGTCGCGGAAAGAAGAGGTCGCGTCGATGACCCATCCATGCGCAAGCGCAAAGCCTCCCTCTTGGTGTAACAAGAAGTCGAAGAGCAAAAAGTCGAAGAGCAAGAAGGGGAACCTCGGCTCGGTGACTCCGGCTCAGGTCGCGGCACATCTGAGGAGCTACGGCTACAAGATCGTCGCGAAGAAGACCTGTACCGTCAAGAGCGGACCCAAGAAGGGCAAGCTCAAAAAGGGCTGTATCTACGGCCGAGGCGCTCTCAAGGGCCAAATCCTCAAGACGACCCGGTAACGGGCTGAACGGTTCAGAATGACTTGGGCACTTACACCAGAGGAGGAGTTTAACCCTCTCCTCCTTCCTCCGGTAGCGATGGAGTACCCTCGACCTCTTCCAGAGGCTGAGGTTCCTTACATCGTTGGTTCGCCTGATCTGAACAAGTGGTATTCGTCCGAAGCGTCACAGGGATACGCCGGACCCGTTGCACCAGTGATGCAAGACCAGCGTCCTTCGTTCGACGAGAAGCTTCTGTACGGGAAGGGAAAGTTTCCTTCCGAATATCAAGCTGACTACCCTCAAGGGTTCTTCCCCGAGGTAGTAGACAGCTACGAGGCGATGTTCAATCGTCAACCGGCCGCTTCGACTCAAGAGCGGCTTTGGAGCGGGAGCGATGCGAGGGTCGATATGACGTTCGCTCCTCGTCGCAAGATTCGCAGCTATAACGGCGGGGTTTCTGGTCTCGGAGACGTCGCCGCTTGGTACGAAACGCCTGTCGGCGCAGTTGGACTTGCTGCGGTGATCGGCACGGTTTCTTTTGCGTTGACGAGGAAGTTCCTCGCCTCGCGCGCTCGTCGTTGACGGGTGTTTGGTTCACAGGTACATATCAACTACTCAGGAGACGACGATGGCTAAGGCAAAAGTGTTGCACGGTTACGAATTGGCTGGAGCGAAGGCCGCGAAGAAGCGTTCCTCGAAGAAGCGTTCTTCGAAGAAAGCATCCTCGAAGAAGAGCCCCTCGAAGAAGGTCGCCTCGAAGAGCGCGCCTCCCGGCTACAGGGTGTTTGCTCTCAAGAGCGACACCGCCGCCAAGAAGAAGGGCTGCATCAAGCAGTCCGGTCCCGGCAAGGGTCTTCCGAAGAAGGGCTGCACCTGGGGTCGCGGCAAGTTCAAGGGCAAGCTGCTCAAGGCGACGAAGGCTGCCTGAGTTCGGCTGACCTCAACATTCCAACCTGAGAGAGAGAAACATGGATCACGACGATATCGGCTCCCTTGCATCCGACTACGAGTTCTTCGGCGAAGCCGCTGGCATCATGGACATGAGCGTCCTCAAAGGCCACGGCATTGCAGCTCTTGCTGGCGCGGGCGGCGCGCTCCTCACCGAAGCTGTCTTCGGTATGGACTCCATCAAGAACTTCTTCGACGGCGACGGAACGCCCGAGAACCTTCCCAAGCCCGGATACCGCGCTCTCGCGCAGTTCCTGCTCGGAATCGCTGGCGCTCGAGCCGTCTACCACTTCGAAGGACCAGGAGGTCACCCCGCAGCCTACGGATTCGCTGGCCAAGTGGCCGGTTCGGCAGCGGCTGGCGGCGCGATGATGGCTTGGAACACCTACGGACCCGCTGACGAGGCGGCGGCGCCTGCAGCTGAGGCTGCGGCCGTTGCTGGTCTTGGTCGGATGCGCGGACGTCGTAACCCCGGCCGTCGCTTCTACGGGCTTCATGGCGAGGAAGTGACCCAGGCGAATTACCTGCAGACGAACGGCTTGAACGGCGAGACCGAGGTGACTCAGGTCGCTCCGTATTACGACCGTTACAAGGTGAGCGTTCCTGCGGGGACGGGTCGTGCGGTGAACGGCCTTGGCTCGACCGAGGCTTCCACGGACGGTCAGCCCATGTGGCCGTCTGACGAAGAGACGCCTGACGTCGGCACCTGGATCAGCTGATCCAGGCTGAGGGGAGGAGCGCGCTCCTCCTCTCGTCACGACTCCTGAACGGTTCGGGATTCGTGACGAGATCATTTTCTACAACCCTTCACGACAAGAGAATACCATGGCATTCGGCGGATCGTTCGGCGCAGCGGCAGCACTCATCCCGTTCGGGATCATCTCCAACATTCTTGGCGAGACTTCGCCTGGGTACGACGCGAATGGGAACATTACGTTCACTCGCGCATCGGGTCAGGTGTACACCCCGGCTCGTGTTGACACGCTGTTCATCGAGGGCACGACGGACCAGACTGCTCCTCTGGGACTTCTGACGGTTGGGTTCCCTGCCATTGCTGACGCCGACACGGGTCAGCTGACGACGGCAGTTGCTGGAGCGAACCAGCATGGCCTTCCTGCGAACTTCGGCCCAGGCCGTGGCAAGTGGGGCACCGTGAACGTGACTGGTCTCAATCGCATTCGCGCGTCGGCAGTCGCCATTCTCGACGTGGGCGTGGCTGCTGACGGTGCCGGGTCTCTTCAGACCCAGTCCACTCAGAGCGGAACCGACGCGACCGTGACCGTCCGAAGCTACTTCGGCGAGGTGGTTGACTCGCTTGTTTTGTGCATTGAGTGCATCCACTCGACGCAGGCGTGATTGTTTCGCTTGCGTCGAAAGCGTAAGCACTGCTACAGATAAACTGCAACGAAGACAACAAAGCTCTCCACGGTCAAAACTTGGCACGGGTGAGCAGAGAAGGAAGATGAGACCATGGCACTGCGACCAATCAAGGGCGAACCCGGCAAGTTTCTCGATACCGTCAGCGGAGAGGTGCTCGACATCTCCGACTATCGCGAGGACGACAAGTACGACACGATCGCCGTTCCGGCAGGAGCTGTCGCTCAGAACCAGAAGTACACGTTCTTCGCGGAAGACCTCGGCACCAAGCAGCTGATCGACACGAACATCCAGCAGCTTCGCCAGCTGAGCCAGGGCGAGGAGATGATCGTGGACCGCGTCGGTCTCACGGTCGCTTCGGCCACCGGCAACACGCTCCCGACTCCTTCGGACATCAAGAAGTTCGTCGAGAACGCATTCGTCAGCTTCACGGTGAACCGCCTCGTGCTCATCGAGGGTCCGGCGATCAAGTTCCCGAGCGGCTACGGCTTGCACGGCAACTCGGTTGAGACCGGCCAAGGCATCGTGTCGATCGGCACGCCCTCCACGGCCGCAGCGTCGAAGCTCCTCAAGACGCAGCTCCTCACCTCGCAACACCAGTTCCAGGGCATCCTGTCGTTCCAAGAGCGCAACTGGGCTGGCATGGTCGCGGCGATTCCGGTCGCTGGCGATCGTATGCCGACGTTCGCGAATCCGCTCTCGTCCAAGGCGTGGTTCCACGGTCTTCTCAAGGTCGCCTCGACCAAGAACTGATCTCAACCTCAAGATTCAGCCCGCTTCTCCCCCGAGCACCAACAGGTGTAGGGTGGCGGGGCGGGCTGAATCTTTTTCTGATACCATGTTCATCTAGGAGTGATCGATGAGTAACCAAGCCGAAATGTGGAGACATCTTCAGAACGTGACCCATGCAGTCAACGAGCTTGGTGCTCGACTTCATGGGGTCGAGTCCAGGGGAGGTCTCAGCTCTCTTGGTGGCGGTGAGCCGCGAAGCGATATCGGACCCGTCTCCGGGTACCTGCAGGACGTCTACAACCTTGCGCCCGAGGTTCTCCGAACGGAGCACTTGAGGTTCGAGCTTGCTGTCGAGAATCAAGCGATTGTGTTTCAGACCGATGCGCAGCGCATCGACCCTGAGTTCGTTTTCGCCCTTCGGCGCATTCGCATCACTGGGTTCTGCAATGACGCGCAGCAAACCAACTTCTGTGGCCCGGACATCACGTTCAACATCGAAGACCAGGGTAGGGGTCGCGGTGGTGTCTTCTTGAACCCGATCTCCATCATGGAGACCGCGAACCACAACGGCACCTATGCCGGAGAGATTGTCTGGGACGGCTTCTACCGTTTCGTCACCTCCGCAAGCATCAAGGGAATCTGGACGGTCGATCCGTCGATTCTTGCTGGCGCAGGTCGCTACACGTTCGTCGCTTCGATCTGCGGAGACGTGCTTCGCACTCGCACGTTGCCGGGTGGCGCGATGATCACTGGGCAGGGCGGAACGTCCCGCTGAACGCTTCAGGAGGCTGTCACATGGATACTTCTGGCGACCCATACGCTCGGCCATCGGATAGGCTTAGCGAGGCCGAGAAGAGGATCCTTGTGGCAGCCTTTTCTGCGTCTTCTCTCTCCGCAAACTCTCCCGGCCGCAACGTGCTGGTTCCATTCGGGCGCTCGGTTCTTCTCTCTTCGAACGACAAAAGCGATGTGCTCGTTGTGAGCTTTCAGACTGCACAGCCGGGCGGTTTCATTCTCTTGGGGTTGCTCGGCTCTCAATCGACTCTGTTTCCGTCAAGCTCGTTTCGGATTCGCTCAACACAGACTGAAGAGCCGGTTCAGCAGATTCTTCTTCCTGGCGAGAAGCTCTGGTTCAAGTCGGAAACTGTTGGTTCAACATCTTTGGTTATCTCGGAGGTAACGCCATGAACAATCAGAACATGCCTTCGGTGATCGTTCCGGCTCGACAAGTCAGCGTTGACCCATTCTCCCGTCCCGTTGGTGAGGTTACGGTTGAGGAGTGGCGCATCTTGATTTGCAGCGTCGCCGGTCGGCTTCGTCTGTCTCAGGGTTTCAGCCGGAGCGCAAATATCCCTGCGACTGGTGTTCCTGTTCTTCTTGCGCAGAACGACAAGAGCTACGCGCTGTTTATTTACGCGCGTGAACTTGGAAACCCATTCACTTTTTCTGTCGGTGGAGACCCTAGGTCGGCCACTGCGCAGTCTGGCATCGAAGTGTCCACAGGATCGTTCGAGCAGATTCTCCTTCCGAAAGAGAAACTTTACGCAACGTCTGCCGTGGGAGGCGTTCTTGTCGTAACGGAAGTGACAGTCTGATGCTCCCGCCGACGCACGGACTTTCGACGAGGAACGCGAGGCTCATTGTCGCTTCTGCTGGTCGTCTTCGTTACACGCAGACGGCTTGCAGAACCTTCACCGTTCCTGCGGCAGCAAGAGTTCGTTTGTCGAGCAACGAGACTCCGTTTTCGCTTACCGTGATTGTTTTTTCGTTGGGCGTTTCTTCGTTTTCCCCAAACCGAGACAGCGTTCCGGGTGTTAGTTCCATCGTAAGGCCAACACTTACGAACGCCGCCAACGGGGCCAGGTTCACCATTCCTCCATACGGAGAGCTTTGGGTAAGCCCAGTCGGAGGCGCAAGCGTTTACAAAGTCACGGAGACCCGCGTATGACCGTCGAATCTTCTCTTGCTGCGCTCTCGAATGTTGAAGCGTCTTTGCTTCAGGCGATGAACGTGCTTGCGCCTCTGACGAGGAAGAACCCTCCTCTTCCGGCTGCGAAGCTTCGGCTTCTTCAGTCCGAGCTTCGCAGTGAGAACCCGTCGAGCTACATCCGAATCGGAGACGATGTGCTCGGTGGGATCTTCCGACACGCCATCGGAGCGGCCAAGGCGAATGTCGTGATGGCGAGGCGAATCCTCACCGGGCCAAACGCATCGAGACACTTGAATACCGCCGCGCGCCTTGTCGACACGGCAAAGCATGTTGTTCGCCAGCTCGAGGTGGCGACCAACTCGGTCAGAACTGTTCAGGACTGGTTTGGCCCGATGCCAGCATCGTCGTTGACCCGTCTCAGTGGCCTTGGGCTCGCTCCTCCAATGTGGGTTGCAGGTCTTGCCCTTGTTGCTGGGATCGTGATTCTCGTTGTTGGCGTGCTCGTGCTCGTTGACACGATGCAGCGCGCGCAGAATGCAGAGATCGCCCTTCGCGTCGCTCGCGAAGCCTGCGACCGCGCCCAAGCCTCTGGATACCCATGCACACCTGAAGACTTCCAACAAGCCTACGAAGAGGCAGCACGCGCCCAGAACGAGATAAGCCCGCCAATCCTTGGAGCCGGAGAGAACGGTGGCGTCGGTGACAGGTTCGGAGACCTTGTGTTCTGGGGAGGATTGCTCGCTATCAGCGCAGGCGTTGGATACGCGGTCTGGACGACTCTCCCTGCTGCCCAGGCAATACGCCAGCGCAGTCTCATTCGCTGAACGGTTCTGCTAGTGTTACCCTTATTCACCACTCAGGAGATTCCTCGATGACGATGCACATCACACCTTCTCGGCCTTCGATGGCTGGAATGAACGAGACCACGGCGATTCGCGACTGGCAGGCCCGTCGATATGGCCAGACTTCGATTCCGGCGTCTTCGACGGTTCGCCTCGGGAACGCTCCCGAGAAGTGGAACATTTCTCGTTTCGGCGAGACAGGCGTCACGAACTGGGACATTCCGGCCAACTCGGGCGGCATGGGCTCTCGTCGCACCTGGAAGCGCAAGCTTCCTGAATCGAGCCTGATGGGTCTCGGCTCGCTTGGTCGTCACACGGGCACGCCTGCTCAGCGCCAGTGGGGCATCAACCCATTGGCCGAGTCGACGTACGTTGAGAACACGGCTTCGCGTCGTCCTGGGATGCAGCGGTACATGAACGATGGCGCGTGGGCAGAGCAGGCTTCGCTTTCTGGCTTCGGCGCGTTCGGTGCTGACCTCGACAGCGAGGCAAGCGTGCGTGACGTTCAGGACGCTCTTCGCAAGCTTGGTCGATGCCGTCCGGCTGGCTCGCTGTTGGTGGCTGATGGCGTTTTCGGTCCGATCACGAACGCCGGTCTCACCGATGCTCTTCGCGCGTTCAACTCGACAGTTCCTGGCGCTTCCGCCCTTCCTGCGGCGCGAGCATTCCAGGCGTCTTCTGGAGCAAACAAGGTTCGGATGAGCAGCCTGTTCTGGACGTGGATGCAGGCGCAGGCTGCCGGTCAGCTCGACCAATGCTCGGCTGCTGGTGGCGGCGGCGGCGGCGGCGGAAGCCCGAGACCAGACCCGGTCGACAACGAGGCTGACCTTCTGATTGAAGAGTCGGTGGAGCCTGCGTGGTATGCGAAGCCGACGAACTGGCTGATCGCCGCGTTTGTCGCTGGAGGCGCTTATGCCGCCTACAGCTACGCGAACAAGAACGACGACGACATGTTCATGAGCAGTGGGTACTGAGATGCGTCGTCCAATGATTTTCGACACACAGGGTACCGGCTTCTACAAGAAGGCCGTGAGGCAGATGATGGCTCAGGAAGAGATTCCATACCTCTCCGGTCTCTCGGGGCAAGGTGGTGGCTTGGGAGACGAGATCATGCTCCTCGAGGGTCTCGACGACCTCGGAGCCATGTATCCGCACGGGTACGACGACGGACCAGCAAGGACACACACGATGCCAACTTCAAGCGATGGAACGCTCTACGATTTCTCAACCGGCCCAGTCGAGACTGGGATGTCCGGCGCAAACCTCGGAGCGAGCGTGAACTCGAACCAAGGCGCATGGCCGCGTGGAGGGAACCCAAGCTGGAACTACACGGGCCTTGGAGCTGGTTGGCCGCGCCAACAGAGCCGGTACCTTCCGCGCACCTACCGCTACACCGGCCTTCAGGGAGCGAGCATCAAGCGCGGTCGCTATGCGTACACCGGGCTCATGAGCCTTGGAGACGCGCAGAGCGACGCGCGAACGGCGATGATGATCGCCGAGACAACGAAGTCGCTTGGTCTCGCTGCAGCAGGAGCCATCACCGACCCAGGGCAGCGCGCTGCAACGATTGCAGGAATCAATGCCGCCTACGCGGCAGCGCGCATCGCAATCGTGGCTTCGTATGGCACTGACGGCACCACGCCTGCGCCTGCCGGAACGCCTCCTCCGAGCCAGGCCGTGCAAGAGCAAATCGACGCCAAGCTTCGCCTTCAAGCGCAGCGTTCCGGCGTTGACCCCGCTGTCGTGGACAACGGCGGCGCACAGAACGATTCAGGTCTCAGCACGAACACGATGCTCATCGGTGGAGCGGTCATCGTCGCTTTGCTCGCTGGCGTCTACATCATGAAGAAGGACTGAGCGCGATGCCGACAAACAGCCAGGCTCCCAAGACATTCTGGTTCTATCGAATCGTTGGACTTGGTGCAATCGCAGGCGCTTTGTACATCAAGCGAAGCTGACGAAACGTCGCGTGCCTGGTAAAAGCGAGCCATGCAATCGCTCAAGACAGAGTTGGTAGACCCGATTCGCTTCCGTATCCTCATGCAAGGGTACGGAGGCGAGTTCCTTCCGAATCGCTCGAACAGCCTTCGGCACATCTACTTCTCGCGACGGCTCAATCGTTGGTTCGGCGTCTCTGCCGAAAGGGGAGCGGTGCGCGTGAACCACTACAGCGAATGCCCTTGTGGCATGACGAAGTGACCCATACCGAGAGAGAAAGAGAGCGCGACATGACCGATTTCCTTGAAGAGCCAGAAGACAACGAAGAAACCGAGGTTGAGCGACCAAAGCATCCTCCAAAGCCGAGAGAGATGCCCAGTCCGCCCCCGGTCATTATCAACGTCCCTGAGCTGCCCGACGCGCGACGGGGGGATAGTGGGGGGAACGGCAACCTCGTTTCCCCGATGCCTGACTACATCGAGCCGAAGAAGACTCAGCTTCAGAACGACAAGGATATCGAGGATGCGTTCAAGCAGCATCCGAGGATGGGGAACGTGATCCCTATCCGTCCGGGGACGATGCCCGCCGCCGCCCCGTCCGTCGCGCCTGTGGCATCGCCGCCGCCGCCGCCCGTTTCGGTACCGGCCGCGCGTTCCGCGCCTCCTACGGGCGCCGTGGCGGCACCGTCGCGTGCCGTTCAAGCCGCGCAACGCGCCGCCTACGAAGCTCAGGTTCAGGCTCGTCGCGCTGCGGAGATTGAGGCACGAGCGTTCGCGGAGGCTGAGTCGTTCGTGCCGGAGCCGGAGGTACGTAGGATTCCCGTGCAGAAGAAGAGCAAGTCGTTCGTTCTTCTTGGCGTCGCTGCCGCTGCGCTCTTTGGAGCGGTGGCGTTCTCCATGTGGGAGACTTACTCGAAGCCTCCTGACGAAGAGGAGGAAGAAGAGGAAGAGGAAGAGGAAGCGACTGCGATTGAGCCAGTCTCTTCTGGGCCACCCATCGGCGATATCGTCGAAGGGGAGATTGTTGAAGAAGAAGAAGAGGTCGCCTGATGCCAGTTCCCTCGGCTGAGTCCATTGCTTTCACTGTTCTGACCACGTTGCTGAACAGCGATTTTGTTGGAACGCTCTTCCGGGGGATTTTTCCGACTGGAACCTCGACAACGATTCCGATTGACCCGATTGCAATCCAAGAGGGTGCGTTCGACGCCACGCTTTGCCCCGGAGGATGCGGGGCAAGCGTGATGATTCGCGACCTGAACATTTCAGTCGTGCGAACCGACAGGTTGCCGATCACAGCTCAAGTCATGCTCGATGTGAGCGTGACTTCGATTGTGAATGGACGTCGCGCGCCTCTTCCGATCGTGACCTCGGCTGGCGACCTCACGGTGGACATCGACACGGCTCGTGGAGGAACGAATCTCAGGTTCAAGACGCGCATTATGCTCGGGTCATCGAAGACACCGGCTGGTTTCTTCCGCATCAGCGCGGCTCAGCTTCCAGAGGCGTTGCGCTCGTTCGACTTGCCTGTCCACATCGGTGAGATTGTTCCGGCTCCTGGTTTCGAGCTTGAGGGAGAAGACTTGCGCTTTGTGGGCACGTCAATCGGTGGGCGGGCTGCGGCGAGCTTGATCGCTTCGTACGAAGAAGAGCTTGTGCCGTACATGCGGGCGATGGTCGGCTACCTGCTCAACACGCTCCTTTGTCAGAGGTTCGGTACGGCTTGTCCGACGAGGCCGGTTCCGCAGTTGCCAGCCTTTGCTGTGCCGACTCCAGTGATTGCAATGGGCGTCGTTGGAGTAGCTGGGTTGATTGGTCTGTTTCTCTGGAGCAGGAGTCGGAAGGGCTTGTCTGGCTTGTTCGGGGAGATGAGCGACGACCAGCTTTGTGACGACTACGAAAGACGCGTCAAGGCGTTCAGAGACCATCTGTACAAGTTCAACTATGACGACCCTGCTGCGTGGGATGCGGAGAGGGAGCGCCTTCGAGATCTCTACGACGCGTCCAGCGACGCGTGTTTGCGTTTGGCCGACAACGAGACGCGTCAGAAGAGGAAGAAGCGATGAAGCTTTCGAGTCATCCAAACGACGTTCCGGGCCACCTCACTCGAGGTGAGATCTGGTCACGAATCAGCATCGCACTTCTCATGGGAGTTTCGCTGGCGGTAGCCGTTACAAACCTGGAGAAGAAGTCATGATTCACGCACTCGCCGGATTCGCTTTCCTCGCTGCCGCACTCAAAGTGTCTCGTGGTGGCACCGGCTCGTTTGCAGCACTTCCAAGACCCGACAATCGACAAGATTGGCTAGATTGGATGGAGATACGATTCGCTCCAGGCACTCCCGTGATTTTGGAAGAAGATACGGAAGCTAAATGCTGGTGCGGGACAGGAGACTTCCGGGCAGCGGGCGACTTCTTGACCTTGAAAGCCGGGCTAAAGCTTCGAGTCGATGACGATCATGAGCTTTACGACGAAGACGGCGACTTAGAAGGATACGCTTTGGTTTTTGAACGCAGAGAAGAGATGTTTACGAGTTCGATTGTTCAAGAATGCCATGCGCATTTTACGCTCGAAGAGCTTGATAAGAGTTTCAGGCCACTCGTAGACAACTTCCCACAGGTAGCGAAATACAAAGGTAGACCGTACAAAGGTCGCCCCTGACCTCCACCGTGAAGTGCGGTAGGATGGGCTATGCTCCATTCGACCATCGTCTCTTCCGAGTACGCAGAGGAAACGTCTACCAAGGCTGTGAGGCACCGTGGAACGCAGGTCGTTCCAAAAGGGTCTTACAGCTTCGGTGACGCTGAGCTTCTTCCTGGGTCGTGCATGACGATTCAGCCTCAGCCTGTGAAGCAAGTCATTCGAGTTCACCAGAGCGCGGTCGCGCCGAACTCTTTGCCAGGTGGCGCGTTGCCACGAGATACCGCGCTGATGCCCACGGGTGAGATGAGAGGACTTGGCGAGCCATTGGCACCTGTGCCGATGGCTTTTCGTCATGGTGTCGCGTCGAGTAGGCGGTCGATCTTGGGCGACAAAGACGTTCGCAAGATCGGTTCGTCACTTGTCGCGATGGCACCTGTGGCAGCCGACTATGAGCGCAATCCAATCTCTCAAGACAAGCCGTATCTGAATCGTTCCGCTGGCGGCGCAGCGGTCGTTCCAAACTACGGAATGGCTCCTGACGACCGAATCCGTCAGAAGCTCATCCGTCCTTCCACGCCGGGACCAATCATCTCCCGCGAGCCCATGCCCATTTACCAAGCTCCCGGTCAGGTAACCGACGCGCGCGCTCGATATGAACTCAGGACGTCACGCTCTGAGCCTGGGGTGATCGCTCTTCCATCCGTTCAATCGCGTTCGATGGACATGCCTCGTCAAGATTCGCGCGTGTCGAGGTATCACTCGATTCGTGGCATTGGAACGTCAACAACACCGAGCAGAGTTTTGGCGAATAGCATTGCTTCTGGCGTCGGCCTTGGTGTTGGCGTCGCCGTGCTTGGTGTTGCCGCTGCTGGTATCTATTGGTTCACGAGGAGTTGAGATGCCGAATCCTTACGTTACATCGGTTGACCGTGACGCTTTCTGGAACCGCTACAGGTCTACGCCTGAACCAGCTCTGATGATGGCGCGTCCCCCGCTTCTTGAGACGCCTGCGCTCTACAGAGACCGATGGCCATCGAGCGGACCCTACGCCGGTCAGAGCTTTCCTCCGTTTGCCTATGGCGGCGGCGAGAGCGAGTTGACGCCGATTCAACAGCCTTTGCCCGAGGGCATGTTTCCTGACCCTCCGAGCGACATGCCGATCAACGGGCTCGGGTTCTCCATCTCGGAGACAGCGGTCAGCCGATTCGGAGTACTGCCGATGCTGGCTGCAGCGTTCGCGGCGTTCCACGGCTACCAACGCGGAGGCACTAAAGAAGCGGCCATGTGGGCTGGAGGAAGCCTCGTCGTGACCACGTTCGTCTCGCCGATGCTCTGGCCGGTGGTTCCAGCGGTCGCGCTCATTCATGGAAACCGTTTTCCACGCACCGAACTATTCAACAGGTGATCAGATGACATACCCAAGCGCATACAACCTGCTGGCGACATACCAGACTCCCAGCGATGGACCTAGATCAGACCAGCATCCGACCTACGGAACCTTGCTCACGCAAGTGAAGGTCGGCTTGCCGGTTGCATTTGCTCTTGGCTGGGCCGGTGGCTATCTCGCATGGGTCGGCATCGGGAAGTACCAAGCGCGCCAAGAGACCAAGCGCACTGAAGAAACATTCCGAATGATGAACCGCAAGGTTCCGTTCAAGTCTCGATTCAAGAAGGAAAACTGGCGGAAATGAACACGCTCGTTTTTATGCTCGTCGCTTCGCTCGGCTCAGTCGGACTCACGGTTGCTCTGCGCGCCGTGCGTCCGTTTTCGTCTTGGAACGAGAGAGGAGTAAAGCCTTGGGCGTGTGACCTGTGCATGAGCTTCTGGGGCACGCTTCTCTTCCTCATCGCCCAGTCAACGATGCGAAGTGTCAACGAAGCGGCGTTGGCGTGGATGCCCGCTTTCGCCATCGCCTACGGAACGGTTCAGCGCATCGTGCCTACGCCGATCGGCGCTCCCCCCATTGACCCCCCGTCGCCGCCAGACGAGCCGTGAACGCCAGGTGACGTATTTGATTGGTCGGGCTAGAATGCCTGAATGGGCACCAGTCTCTCCAAACTTCAAGACGTTCCATCGCTCAAGGGCACCCAGCGGGAGTCCCTTGTCTCCTTTTTGACCGGCGTAGACAGCGCGGTAGAGCGCCTCGCGAGCACGTTCATTCGTGACGTAGAGGCGCTCCCCGAAGCACGACGAGCACCTGGGAACCGAGTTCTCGTTCGTGCAGACCGCTTGCAGGCCAATATCGCTGACGAACTAGTTCGTCTGAACGATTCGGCTCAAGGCGGCGACGCTTGGTGGACGGAGCGCGTCAGCAATGGGCGCGTCATCGTCGCTGGCGTCGAAGAGCTGTCTCAGGACATGGTTGGCTTCCTTCAGACTGGTCGCGTTCCATCGGAGGACAGAGCGCGGAAGAAGCTTTGGATCTTCAGCGGAGTCGCCGTGGCTATCGCTGCCGCAGGCACTTATGCCTGGTGGAAGTACGAGAAAGCTGCTGAAGCTCACATCCAGGGTCTCATCGACTCTGGCGAACTTGAAGACTGTGGCTGTACGGGGGGAACATGAGCATCGGAGTCGCGCTTGCTGGTTTTGCTTTTTTGGCTGCTGCAGCTCACCCACGAGGTGTCAGGCAGCTGATGGGCACGCCGGAAGAGCATCTCGTGAAGTTTCACGAGTACATGTCTTTTGCGCAGAACGCGGACCTTCCTCGACGAATCAGAATCGGGTTCATCGAGCGCGCGTGGGCCGAGGCTGAGTGGACGAGCGTTCCTGCGTCGGACACGAACGAGCTTGTTCGTCTTCAGTCGAGGATCGACGACACATCGAGCGACATCGCTCCGATTGAACTCATGCAGCGTCAGGACCTGTTCAAAACGACCTCTCCTGCTCACATGATGGTCATGCCCGCAAAGGGAAAGAGCAAGAAGAAGGTTCGCGAGCAGTGCGACGACGGCACATCGGCTCTTCATGACCGGCGCCATCCACCGAGCGGGTGGACCTTCTTGTACCCCAAGAAGGGTGGCTGGACCTTCGTTTCGCAAGGAGACGGTTGGTACCGAGCTACGTCTTCAAGTGGGCAGGTACTGGTTGGAACCGGGAACTCTGTCATTGGAAGCGTCCACGGCTACTGCATGGATTTCTACCTGGCCATGAAGCTCGGCAATCCAGGCCATGTGTTCAACACCTCGAACCCTCCGGCCGGTTGGCGCCTGTGAGCTTCCTCGGCGACATCGCGTCGTCTCTCGGTTCGCTCCTTGGCGTGCGTCCGAAGGGGCGTTCTTGTCCTGTTCACCTTCAGCCGATCATCCAGTGGCCCGGTGGCAAGAGCCGCTTGGCGAAAAAGATCACCGGCATCCTTCCCAAGCACAGCACCTACGTCGAGCCCTTCGCCGGAGGCGCGAGCGTCTTCTTCCACAAGCCGCTCGCCGCAAAGAACGTCATCAGCGACATGGACCCATGGCTGACGAGCTTCTACAAAGACGTTCGCAACGGCAAGCTTGAGTCATGCGAAGACGGCATCATGGCGAGCAGAAGCCTCTTCGCGCGCTCGAAGAAGAAGACCGATGCATGTAACAAGGTCGCCCTCTTGGCTCTCAGCTACCACGGCGACAGGAAGAGCTTCGGAGCGAACGCGCGTGATGGCAAAATCACTCTCAAGGGCAAGCTCGGCAACCACCGTTGCTACGCCGACAAGCTGAAGAAGGCAACCATCGTCCGCAAGGACTTCGCTGCGGTGATGCGCGAGAACGACAGCAAGAGCACGTTGCACTTTCTAGATCCACCGTGGCCCATGGCCTACTCCGACAAGTACGCTGGCGGAACGAAGGCCAAGACCGGAAAGTCGAGAGACAAGTCTGAGTTCGGCGGGGCGATGGACCCGAAGCACGTCAAGAAGGTCGCCGACAAGATGAAGGGAACGGTTGTCGTCATCTACAACTGGACACCCGAGCTTCAGCGGACGTTTTCTGGACCCGGATGGACCACGAAGAAGTGGTCGGTCATCACAGGCGGCGGAAGAATCGGAGACGGTTCCAAGATGAAGCCAAATCTCGTTGCGATTAAGAGGGCAAAGTGATCGGTCTCGCGCTTGCGGGTCTCGCTTCCGTTGTTGCAGCGACTCATCCACGAGGAGTGAGGCGTTTCCTCGGTCTTGGCACAACTACAGAAAGTCATCGGCTAAACGCGATTGACTTTGCCGATTCTGCTATCGAGTACTTCGAAGAAGGTTCTTGCGTAAACGCTCTGGGTCTTGCTTCTGCCGCGCAGAATGAAGCGTCTCATGTACGCGACGGGTTGAAAACTGATCCAATCTACGAGGAGATGATCGAACTCAACGATTGGATTAGAAGCCAGTGTAGATGCAAGACGGAATCCGATTCTGTGCCAGATAGGTTCAAGCGAATGGTGGATGCAGCGCACCGACTTACACGACACGGTCTGTCTTCTGTCGAAAACTACGATGCTTTGAACGAGACGATCGAGGACGCAGAAGACCTTCTATCAATCCAGTACACGGCCGACGCGAAGATCGACGCTCCGTTTGGAGTCCTGGGGTTCAGAAAGCGTGCGCTCATGTCTCGCGTTCCTGGCGAGGATTGGTCACCTCTCAAGAGCAGATCGGCCATTATGAGGGCTCAGGCTCTGCAACTTCTTCCTTCGTTGGAAAGCGAATTACAAGACTCTCACGCGAGGAGATCTGAAGAGATTGCGCGCGGTCTGCTTGTCGGACGTCAGTGGATTCAGTCAAAGAGGCACAAGTGATTTCATTTCCCACAGCACTACTCGGCGGACTTCTTCTCGGAACCAGCGTCATCGTCGCGCGACGACGGCACGAAGACCTGCTGGACCTCGGCTGGCTCGGAGAGGACGAAGCGTCTCCGGTCATCGCACCGAGGGTCTCCGCACGCGTTCAGCGCGCCGCCCCGGTCGCGCCTGTGGCGTCGCCAAGGCCCGCATCGTCGTACGACCCCGCGCGGTCGAACAAGGCTGCCTACGCCCGCACGCACCTCGCCAAGAGGTTCTGGGGCGCGACGGTCTTGTCTTCGCAGGCTGCAATGTCCATGGACAAGCTCGCGGCGCGCATCCGTTCGTCTGACCCGAGCGCAGCGGCGCAGGCGAAGTCGGTTGCCAGCGCGATGAGAGCTTCGGCGAGCGAGTCTGGCAAGCTCGCGCTCAACTACGATGAAGGCTGGGTTCGCAACAGGATGGGCCGCAGCGGAATCGTTCTGGAGCTTGGCGCGTGACCGACTACCGATTCTCCCTTCAGAGGAAAACGCAGAGCTTTTCGTCTCTTGGCGGGACCGCTAAAACGGCTGCGTCTGCGTCTTATGTTGTTAGTCCTGCAACAACTAGAGCCACGTCGGCCACATCGACTACGAACAGGCTTCTGATAAATCCTACCGATCTTGTTCTGGCTCTTCCTGCAATCCCATTTCTGAATCTTCGTCCTTCTGACCTGTGGGATCGCGACGCGAGATATGCCGCGTCTGCTCGTATCGTTGATTACCGTCAAGACAACTGCTGTGGTGGAAGATGTCGAACTCCTTACATGACATTCCAGATGTGGAACCTTGGCGTTCCATGCAACACGGAGTCGATGTCGAAGTTTCTGTTTCCGATGGATCGGTTCGTTTGGGCTCATGCCGAGCTTCGACGACTCCTCGCGAACCCTCCAGCTCGGATCGACTTGACGAACCTCGTTCCAGATTCGCCCGATAACAATTTGCGTTTCAGCACCGCGCATGAGGTGATGAAGCGAGATCCCGAGGCGTGGTCTCAGTGGTGCATTCAGATCATGCGATGCGTTGCTCTTGCCAGGTGGAGTACAAACCTTCGATGGCGATTCGTTGCCGACATGCCCAACTCGACTCCAAACATGGATTCGCTTGGGTTTTTTATGAATCGGAATCAGCTTGCGAGTCCAATCCCGAGAAGCATCGAAGAGATGAGGAGTCGATACCACTCGAGTTACAGCAAAGAAACGATCGACCACGATGTCAGGCAGCTTGTTAATCCAGGCAGGAACATGACACTCGTTGGACTTTCTCCATATGTCTGGGACTACGACCAAACAGGAATCCCAGTGGACAACGGAACCGGAGAGACCACAGAGAGACCTGCTCGCGATATGCCACTTCGGCCAACAAAGATCCCCACGTCAGTTTCTGATTTTGATCCAGTCAAATCGTGGAACAGCGAGTCTCTTTGGTTACCCCCTCTTCCACCGAGCGAGATTTTACAAGGTGTAAGAAACTCACCAAATCCCGAGTACATGCTCACGAGTTTTTTCTCAGCGCTTCATGACATTTTGCCAAGCCAGCTAAACAATCCGAGCTGGGTCTTTCAGTTCACTTCTCCTCAGTATGTCTGGGACAACGGTCCACGATTCGTCTGGGACGAAGGGAGCCGAAGGTCTGTTCAAAAGATAGAAGTAACTTCAGTGCTTCCGTCGCCTTACGTGCAGGTTCTCTATTGCGCAGCGTTGGCGCAAGACATGGTTGCTTTCGACTTTTTCACTTATATCAACAAGGCCCTTGAGCAGTGGCTTGTTCGTTACGAGGCTCTTCCTGAACAGTTCCGCATTCTCAATCCGAACGAGCTTCGGTCTGCCATGCGCAATCTTCTCCAGGCGCAGCTTGACGCGGCGTCGAATCAAGTCTCTGTTGCTGGCGGAACGATTGCGGCGATTGCTACTGCAATCAATCCGATCGCTGGCGTCGTGGTTACTCTTCTGGTTGCCATTGCAGCTCTTCTCGTGCGTCTTGCAGCAGATTTGTGCATCATTCTCCCAGACGCTCCTCCGTGGGTTTACGCTCCGTTCCTTCGATTTATTGAAACGGGGCTTGACGGGCAGGGCGCTTGCGATTTTCAGACGACCGGCACCGGTGGAGCGTCGAGAATCGCGAGCGCTCACGTTGCTCTCATCCGAGGCATGGCAGAGCGCGGAATCTCTCCAGACGATTGGTTTACTGTCCTGGACACCATTGAAAGAGACAGCCCTGATATTCGTGGTGACGGGGGCGGACGCGATGGGGTTCGTGGTGAAGAAAGCATTCTTCTCCCGGTCGTCGCGGCGGCGTCAGCGGTTTTGTTTATTTTGGCTGTTGCAGCGAAGAAAAAGAAGAAGGAACCAACACTATGAGAATGCGCGGAAACCTTTCAGCGGTCGAAGACGAGTGGCACATCAGAGGCATCGCGCCGTGGGTCGATCCGGTCTTCACGTTTCAGCGAACGTGGTATCCAGACGACACGCCTCCGAGCATCAACTTCAACGCGACGCTCGCCAAGGTCTTCGCTGTGCTCGGAGGCGGTCTCGCTGGCTACTTCGTGTTCCAGAAGACAAACAACAAGGTCTACACGGGCCTTGCTGGCGCAGCCGGGTTCGTCGGAGCGCCCATGCTCGTTTCGGCCTACGACTACTTCAAAGAACCAGTCGAAGTCGAAAGCGCGGTAAGTGTAACGCCTTGGACGAATCACCAGACCCCCGAGCTTCTTCCAGATTCTAACACCATTGTACCGAGGCCAGATGCGACGCTTGTTACCGGAAGCGAGTCTCCGAAAGATATTCCGCTGACTCCCGTGACACAGCCGTTGCCAACGACTTCGCTGACTCCCGTTCTTCCGAAAGCGCAGCATAGTCCAACTGGATTTCCCGCACCGCTTGTAGCGGCTCTAGGAGATTATCTTGTAGAGCTGTATGTGGCGAGCAATCGAAACCTTCAGATGCTTCCTATATTTGTCTCAGGGACGATGCTTAAGCGCGCGAGCGCAAGGCCCATGTTCGCAACGGTAAAAGAGGCGCTTCTTCAGATGAATGCGGAACTTCAGTCATTCGTCACACGATCTCTTGAGATTGCATTTCGTAGCGAAAACCCTCCTCCAGAGGCGCTCCGAGGAGTGACGATTGCCGGACTTCTCAGAGACATTCAAGTAAATGCGTATGACACGAGTACGGCTCAGACACAGATTATGCGATCGAAATAAAACGCTGAATCGTTCAGCCTGCTAGAATGGCCGGATGACGGACATCAGCAGGATCCCTTCGAGCCTTTCGAAGATCACTTCCAAGAACGGCTACAGCTACCAGATCACTCCAGACGACGTTCTCTGGCTCGCGCGTTCGGTTCAGTTCGAGGCTGGCAACTATGCCGCTACCGCCTGGACCTACGCGCAGAGAATGGCGATGTCCCGCTCCAGAAGCCTCAAGGGAATGGTCCAGGCGCACAGCCAGCCGATCAACCCCATCTGGCGGCGAGACGGCTCCAAGTGCCGCCCCGGAGGCACCTACCACGGACGCGACGAATGCTCGGAGTCTCGCCTCACAGCGAGAGACCGAGCAGCATCGCTTCCATGGTCTCAGGTGCGCCCAGAGGTCAGAGAGGTCATCGTCAAGTTCGTGACCGGGCAGCTCCCCAACCCTGTTCCTCGCGCTGCCAACTTCGCGAATGCTCCGGTCACGCAAGGCTACCTGTCTCGCAATCCCGAGTCTCGCGTCATCCTTCGCGATGGCAACTGGTACATCACCGAAGAGCGCACAAACGACTGGCCCGACGACTTCGTGACTATCACTGGGTCATCGGGCCGGTCGATTTTATTCTTCGCGCTTCTTGCGGGGCCAGCGGTAGTTCTCTACATGATCTATCGGAGGCGCAAACTACTTCCGCGCCTTGCAGGCTGACGGCAGCTTGCACTTTGGCGCGTGCCCCCAGTTCCGAAGCGAGATTGTGTAGCCATCACGGCAACCGTCTCGCTTTTTTGCGCCTATCATCCGTGCATTGAACGACACGACGCGCTTGGCGAACGTGCAGTCC
Organism: uncultured Gammaproteobacteria bacterium; assembly: GCA_964600845.1. Taxonomy (GTDB): domain Bacteria; phylum Patescibacteriota; class Patescibacteriia; order 2-12-FULL-60-25; family 2-12-FULL-60-25; genus JAGOTP01. Next base: position 43,856 of record CAZRJW010000005.1, read on the forward strand.
CTCACCGTCCATTCGTCCACCGGCTTGCCTCGCAGCTTTGCGAGGGCCGGTAGACGGGCGCGGGTTGCTGCGAACGAGTAGCACTTGGCGCGCGGGTCACGAGCCCATGCGCGAATCTGCGCAGGGGTCATGTTCACGAGCTTTCTGAACCGTTCAGCAGCAGGGCACTTCACGGTCGTGGCCCAAACTTCTGGTGCGCTTCAATCTCCGCACGAAGTTTCGCGATGCTGGTCTCGAGTTGTGTCGGAAGTACGTCTTGGACTCTCTGTGGGTTCTCGGACGTGGCGGCGTCGATTGCCTTCTCGGCAAGCTCCGAGAGCACTCTGACGAGTCGGATGATTTCGACGATGTATTCAACTTCGTTCATGGCGCGCACCTTCCTGTAAATGCCCTCGCGATGGCGAGTGCTTGTGTGATTTCTGCGACGTGCAGACCTACCGCTTCGAGGCCGGATGACAACTGGTCGATCGCCACGAAGAGGCAAGGGATGGTGGAGACCCAGCCACTCTCATCGCCAGCGCGCCACGCGTCGAGTCCAGCTTGCGTTGAGAGAAGAGCTGCGTTTGCTACTCGGAGTGCCGCTTCGACGTTGTTCCAGTCGCTCATGGCCGCGTCGTATTCGGACCATCCACTTGAGTGCTCGCGCGCTTCGTCGGATGCGCGGGAGTAGGCGGGAGCTATCTCACGGTCGGCAACGACCAGAACGTGAGCGATGGTTGTGAGCGCAGCCTGGGCTTCGCGCGTTGGTCCTCCGCATCCAATGAGCATTGAAAGCAGAGGAACGATGAGGAAAGTGAGCAGTTTGTTCATCTACCCATCTTGCCTGCGGCGCGACGGGGGAGCAATGGGGGGAACGCGCTCCGGGCACGCTGGCAGACGTTGGTCCGGTTGGAAGCCCTGGACCATTGAAGGTACAGCAATCCACTCCGGGCACGGCGACAGACGATGGTCCGGTGGAGGTTCAATGGACGAAAGAGAACGTGCGTTGCGTGACTTGCGCATGATTGGAGAGGCGGTTTTGATTCGCCTCGGCGAAGGAAAGTTGACGCGCGAAGTGGTCTACGCCACGGAGACGCGGTTCGTCAAAGTCCTTGGCTCCTGTGAGTTGCGCCCTGGGAGCGTTGCCAAGATCAAGATTCAATATCCGCTCTGGAACCTGCTCTCGGAAGAAGAGAAGTACGAGCTTGTGGCGCACGAACACTGCCACTTCGCAGCGTGGAAAGTGTTCGGGGCTTCGGTTGACCCGCATGGCGTCGAGTGGCGCTCGATGATGCGGTTCGTTGGTTATGCAAACGCTTCTGAAAGCAGAAGCCTCAACAGCGCTGCAATGCAGCATTTGAACAGGAAGAACATGGCGACGAATAACAAAGCAACGCTCTGGGTGAAGGACGGCTACATCTTCGTGAAGACGCCGTACGTCGAAGCGTTCATTCAGGAACTCAAGGCCGACATTCACTACAGCGCCCGCGTCTTTCTCAAGAACGAGAAGGTGTGGCGCGTCGATGCGGCCTATCACGAAGACCTCTTGTCGGTGGTGCGCAAGCATTACGGCGAGCCGACGATTCTTGAGCCCGAGGTCAAGGAGGTGATGATCGTCGAGAGCGCGAGCAAAGACCCGTTTGGGGCAATGCTCCGTGTCGCACCGAATGAGGTGCTGAAGAAGGTGTACCGGATGATCGCTGTTGAGATTCATCCTGACAAGGGCGGCAAGCCCGAAGACATGGTTTCACTGAACCAGGCGTGGGACGCAATCAAGAAAGAGAAGGGCATGTGAGCGCACTAATCAAGAAGAGCACGAGCCTCGTCGCTGCGGTGACGATGGACTCGTCGAAGAAGTCAACGACGGTCTCATCGTCGAACACGGAGACGCTGATCGTTTGCCTCGATTGCTCCGGCTCGATGCGCGACAACATCGAAGGTCAGAAGACCAAGATGCGCGTTGCAATCGAAGCGGCCATCGGGCTCATCCAGTCGTGCAGCTTCCTGTCGCACGTCGGAGCGGTGGCGTTCCACGACACGCCCGCCGAGGTGCTCCAGCCTTCCACCGGGCGCGGAACGCTCGTGGAAGCGATCAACGGCTTCAACAAGCACGAAGGCGGAACGCAGTTCACCCCTGCGCTCAGCTCGGCGTTGAGCGCCGTTGCCGCCCACAAGTGGGGCTCAATCAAGCGCATCATCTTCATGTCAGATGGCGAAGACCTCGGCAGCCCGTTTGAACTCGATGGCGTCGTCGAGCAGTGCGCCGCGTCCAAGGTCATCATCGACACTGTGATGTTTGGACACAGCCCGATCGGCGAAGAGACGCTGAAGAAGATGTCCTCCAAGACCGGAGGCGTCTTCTGCCTCGCCAAAGACGCGGCGTCGCTTCGCAAGACGTTCCTCTCGCTCGAAGCTGGTGCGCGTGGCTTACTCGGAAAGGGGAAGTCATGAAGCACAAGTACCGATGTTGGCTCGCTGACAGCCAAGAAGAAGATGAGGCTCTCGAAGTCGAAGAGTTCGATGCCCCAGACGCTGCAGAAGCCTCCTGTGACCGTCTACTCGAGAATGGCTTTTGGTCTGGCGACCCTATCCCCAGGCTGATGGATGTTCATGTGCGCTGCAGCGATGGAACTCTGGTTGTTGTTTCGGTTGAGACCGAATGGAGCGTGAGCTTCTACTCGCACGGTCAGAGAAACGTCGCGAACTACCAGTCGAAAGAGGTTGCATCATGAGCGCCAACCACGACACGCGCGGACCCGGAGAAGGTTCTTGGGCGGTCTTCGCCGAGAAGGTTGTTGTCGAGCGCGACGAGTTGCGAGAACAACTTTCAACCTTGAAAAAGAAGCTTGCCGAAGAACGCGACTGCGGTCAGCCCGGATGTTGCGCTATTGCTCCTGGTTGCCAACGGTGCTGGGCAATCCGCAATGGTGAACTCGTTACAGAGTGCGATGAAGCTCGTGAGCAACTCAGCAAATCCACCGATCGCGAGAAGCGCCTTCTCCAGCAAATCGACAGCACGAACGAAAGCTTGGCAACCCTTCGGGCAATCCTTGGATACGAGGCGTTGCCTCTCGTGGAAGCGTCACGACGTGTCGTTGAAGAACGCTACGTGCTGCGCAAGCGGCTTTCGGAAGCTGATGCTGAGCTTGGCCAGGCTCGCGTCAAAGCAGAGCAAGAGCGCGATGAAGCCCGCGAGCGGCTTCGATTAGCTATCGTCGATCGCGACCACTTCGAACACGTCAAAGCTCGAAACGACGCTTTGCGAGCACAACTCGCTACAGAACGCGAGAGCGTTGAACCGATTGTCGCCGAGCGCGACGCGCTGCGCGCGGAAGTGGCTGAACTACGAAGACGCGACGGCCGCTCGATTGAAATACTTCAAGCGGCAATCAACCAACGTGAAGTCTCTGAAGCCAACTCTCGACTCGAGATCGCACGCCTCAACAGGTTCTGCACGCTCCTGTCGATAAGCGACCACTACGACCCGGCTTGCGATTGCAGCTCCTGCTCGGCAACACGCGAGATTCAAGCTGGAAAGCCAGCACGAAAGATTCGCGATGTCTGACGTAACCAAAGCCGCTTGGAACAAGCCGAAAGCGAGCGATACCGTCAAGACAGGCCAGCATCGCGGCATCGAAAGCGACTGCCCAAGAGTGCGCATCGACACCAAATGCCGTGGAAAAGACATGTGGGATGTCGTGTTTCTCGACGCAGAAGAAAACTGCGATCAAGACGACAACGAGTATTTCACCACCGAAGAAGTGCTTCGCAGGTTCCCGATGGTTTTCACCATGGACCGATGGACCAAGCGCGAACTCAAAGCCGCTGCGGTTCGCGGAGCAAAGTTGTGGGCCGAGTTCGGAACACCTTCCCTGAAGCACGAAACGCTTGATTCGCGCAGCATCGCCGCGATTCACTTCCTTTGGGAGAAGGGCCACTTCGTTCGCACGAGATGGTCTCCTGAAGACGAATGCTGGGTTTGCGTGCTGCATGGCGATGGCGCTTACCTGGAGGACAAGCATTTCGCAGCGATCAACATGACCGTGGCAATCGAGAAAGCCGCCCGTTCCGTTGGATGGCCTAACTGATGGCTGTCACCTGTGACCTGTGCGGCCTTCCGACCGATGAGCCATCGCTCACGGCAGACAGCAGGTACCTCTGCGAAGAGTGCAAGCTCTTGTGCAAGAAGTGCGAAGGCAACGGCTGCGACGCCTGCTCAGGCACCGGCCTCGACCCAGAGTTCGATCCAGACGTTGACACCTTTGGAGGAGGTTTCTGATGAAGAAGACAAGCACGACGCCTCCCGTCGTAGAACGTGGGAGAAATCACAACAAGTTCGTGAGCCGAGTTCTCAAGAAACTCGACGCCGGTTACAAGGCCGACCACGAAGAAACCATTGCGCTGGCCGACGAAGTGAAAGACCTGCGCGCGTTGCTGGCAGCGTTAAGAACGACGTGAGCACGCCTGAACCATTCAGGTTAGAATGGTTCGATGCCTGAAAGCGCGGTCGACATACTCACGAACATGGGACTTCCTGGCTTGGTCATCCTCGCCCTCGGTTGGTGGATCAACCGTCAGGACAGTCGCATCGTCATGCTTCAGCAGCGAATCGACATTCTTCAAGAACTCAGGGTCGAAGATGCGCAGCGCATTGCAGGCGCCGTCGCGACCCTGGGAGAAGCGTTGGAGCGTCAGAGCAGCAAGCTCGACGTCTATCTTGAAAGGAAGATGCCCCGATGAGTAATGAGCGAAAGAAGAGGGATTCAGATCCCAAGATCAAGGCTCTCGGCTGGGAAGACCTCGACCCCTCTGAACTCATCGACAGCGCAATCAAGAAGTTCAAGTTGAGCGCCGAAAAGGCAAAGCAACTCGCCCAGTGCTCAACCCATCCTGAACTTGCCCACTGTTCAGTTCATCCCGAGACCAGTCGCAAGGCCGCACGGTAGCCAATCGCCCTACGATGCCCCAGGAAGCCCGCTGACCATTGGACGGCGCGTAACCTAGTCGGGGCAACGTACGTTGCCAGGCGCAGCCGTCCACGGGGGGATGGGTGCCTATGCGCGGGCGTGGACGCTGCCTAGGCGCGGTGCCGCAGGCCGGGTAGGCACCTGGGCGGGGGGGTATGTGCGTGCGTGCGTGCGTGCGGAGAGAGGCGCCCCCCCGTTCGAGGCTCGCTCACAGACGAAACCACCGGCGGAATACGTCTGGGCGTCCCCCTCCCCCTTGCCAGGTGAAACTGGCCAGTGGGGGGACGGTGCGGGCTCTTTGACAACATAGAACTTGACCGGCCACCTGGCCTGGTTTCTCGCGCGTTTCGTGCGAGCGGCCAGATCCCCCAGAGGCCGACTGGAAACCCTTTCAAAACAAAGAGGCTCCCATGTCCAAGTCGAAGAAGAATGATTCAGCAGTTTCACCAGTCGTTCAAGAGCCATCGGTTCTTGATCTTCAGATTGCGCTTCATCGTGCGCCTGGCTCCGATGCCGTGGCGACCGATGCCGTGGCGACCGATGCCGTGGCGACCGATGCCGTGGCGACCGATGCCGT
>CAZRJW010000005.1:49478-65517 GCA_964600845.1 uncultured Gammaproteobacteria bacterium
GGTTGAGATCGATCCGCGTAAGATCGCGCTTCGCGAACTGGACGCGGAGATCAAGACCCTCATGAGGGAAGGTTCTGAAGCTTTTCTCGAGGGCAACGGCGCTGAGGCAGAACGCCTCGGAAAAATCCTGATCACGCTCAGGTCTAAGCGCGTCGATCTTTCTCTCGACATCGGGATTCAGGGAACGATCGTTGAGTGCCGTGAGGCTCTCTCGGTCGTTCAGTGGCCCGAAGGTCGATTCCACTTGGTGGTTGAGATCGAGGCAGGCCAGATCAGGTCTCTCTCGCGAATGGAGATCGCTTCTGGTCCAGCGACAATGGCCAAGGTCACGGCAGCTTCGTCCGAGCACAAGCAAGCGTCTACGACGCGGGCTTCGTTCAAGGCCCAGGTGTCCGATCCGAGGCACCCCCCAGCTGGATGGTCGCGCCAGTGGCGCGCTAAGGGCATTTTGTATCAGGTGGTTTCACTTGGCGGTGGAACCTACAGACTCATCGACCAAGTGAACGGTGTAGTGGTTGAGGGTTCTGGCAACGCATTGGCTAAGGACGCCGCTGGAACACCAGTTGGCATCTACTTCACCTGGAAGCTCGGCAACCCAGGTGAGTCTTGGCCAGCTCCAAGCTGCGATGGATGGACAGCGCCTGCAGCCTGAATCAGTCACGAAGAAACCCCCTTGCGCGCGAGCGCTTGGGGGCTTTTTCGTGCCCGAAAGAAGCCATGAAACTTGCACTTGCCTACATGCCCGTTCAGTCGGGCGCAGACCATTCAGCTGGCGTCGCTCACATCGCGCGCGCACTCAACGCGTCACTCGATGGCGCACCCATTGACGCTGATGCACTGGCATTCGCTTGTCGAACGGTTGGCGTTGACTTCGCGAGCGCGGTATTCGCGCTTGCGAATGCAAGACTCGTTGTTCTCAACGGAGACCAACTGTTCCTTGGCCCGCTTGGCCACGCGCTGCTCGTGAGCGCGTACATCGGCTGAATCATTCAGGGAGAAGCCCGGAGCACGATTGCTCCGGGTTTTTTCTTGCCCGGATTCGCTCCGGGCACGCTTACAGGCGTTAACGCGCGGCATCCGTCCGCGCAGAAAGGCAACTGTGAACTGCAAGCATCATGTGAAAGGAGATGGCTCTTGGTGGGCTGTCGACGGTCGCGGAATCGAGCTTTGCCGCGTTTGCGGCAAGTGCGAGCGCGAGAAGCTTTCTCATTACGCTCCCGAGATTCTCGGACACTACACGTCGGCCGATGTCGACGAAAGTATCGAGAGTGACGAGCCGTGGTGACTGAGTGACCGCCCCGCTGACCACGAACACGTTCGTGGTCAGCGAGGTGTTCATTCTGAACTCCAGAAAGAGGACGTATGGCCTGGGCAAAAGAAGAGCCGAAAAATGTGAGCATCGCAGTTGAAGACGGAGTGATCGTGTTGAAGATCCTTCCCGACGAGGACTACGGCCCGTCTTCCACCGGGAAGACGAGAATAGTCGCCAAGGGAACGCTCGATGTTCCTGGCTACGCCGGACTGACCGTTTCGGTCACAGCGTGGAAGAAATGAACATGCAGTGGCGCGACCGCCCCGCAGACGAGCGTCACAGCTGTATGCCAGCTGGTTCTCGACGGGGAAGATACTGCGGCGACCCCACTACTTGGGCGTATTACCCACGAGAGATCGGCGAGTCGGTCATCTTCGTTCTGGAGCGCCGTGACGACGAGACGGGATACTCGACGGAGATTGCCTCCTTCGCTTCGCCCAACGAAGCGAAGGAGGAGATGCAGCGATTGGCGAACACCAGCACCTGACCGGCTTCGCGCCCACGAGCACACCAGCTCGTGGGCGCGTGGGCGTTCACGTTCAAGACGCCAGGAGGTTCCTATGGCAACAGTTGAGATGGCAGTGCGCGACCAACGGAAAGTCTTCTACGACGAGTCGCTCCAGAAGAGAATCACTGAAGTTTGCGCTTTCGCCGACAGTATCGGCAAGCGCGACGCCTTCGAGGACGCGCTCTCGCGCGTCGCTTATCCGAAGTTCTTCGGAGAGCCCGCGCGTACGTTTCTGTACAGCGACTTCGCCGCGTTCTCGTTCGGATTCAGTGTTCAAGTGCAAGACCGCGACGGGTCTTGGCGTTTCGCCATGAATGGCGGAATCATCTTCCACGAGCGAGATGCCGAGTGGGGAGTTCACACATGAGCGGCCGCATCTGCTCCCATCGCATCGACATGAAGTCGATGTCACTCGACGAGAACGCAGTGGACATGCGCTGCATCCTTTGCGGATTATCTGGTTCGATCATCGTTCTTCCAGAAGATGTTCTCTGGGATGACGACGCGTCGCACTACGACGACGACGAGCCGAGACGCTACGAGAGCGTGCCTTCGTTTGTCGAAGATGAGCCGATTCCTTTCGTTCCCACTCCGAAAGCGAATCGCGCAGTACGCGACTGAGATGCCCCGTTGCCCACGAACAGGTTCGTGGGCAGCAAGGCGTTCCACTCCGGGCACGCTGACAGAAGAAAACGGGCCATGCGTTCAACCGGCCCATTGGAGGTCCAGATGATGACAGTGAATGCAGTTACCAACCCCGGTCAGAGTGTGACTCTGACCCGTGCGTCCGCGCAGTGGCGCGACCGTCCCGCAGACGAGCGGTACGAGAGCATCGCTGCGCTGCGCACTGCAGCGCACGCGCACAGGCAGCGGTCGAGTGAAGAGATCATCGACCTCTCGGCGTCGCGCTTGACGTGGCGCGACGACGAAATCCTCTTGGACGACAAGAGGATGAACAACTGGTCGTTTGGCCAGCTCTGTTCGAAGCTGAAGGCGCCTGCGAACTACATGCGGACGCTTCCGACCGAGATCGCGTTGGCCAACCTGAAGCACGGCATGAGCGCAAACGTGCTCCCAAACGACCAGAGCAAGCTCCTGGTCGGCCCGTCGCATATTGGCGCCTTCACCGGGCCTGGATACGCCCGCATCTGGAACGCGGAGATCGCCGATTGGATCTGGGAGCTTCAAGAAAACAATCCGCACTTGAGCTTCCCCGTAAGCTTCAAGACCGCATCCGGCGACAAGGCGGAAGCCTGGGGCGAGAAGAAAGAGCTTCCCGTCGCGTTCCTGAGCGACCGAGACATGTTCGTATTCCTGTGCGACTACGAGCACGGGATCGAGGTTCCCGGCGCGCCCAACCTGCTCAGCCGTGGGTTCTGGGTCGAGAACAACGAAGTGGGCGCGGGCTCAGTTCGCATCACGATGTTCTTGTTTGACTTCGTTTGCAGCAACGTCCTGGTGTGGGGCGCGCGCAACGTGCTCGAAGTCAAGATCGCCCACAAGGGCCGAGCCCGCGAGCGCGTCCTGTTCGACGACAGCGAAGCGCGGAAGGCGATCGCCGAGTACGCGAACCGTTCAGCCTACGCGGACACCCTCCGCATCCAGCGCGCGCAGAACCTGCTCGTCGCCAACACCACCATCGAGGTTGTCGACTCGCTCTACGCCAGGCGCCTGCCTGGATTGACGAAGAACGTGCTCGCCGAGGCGATGCTCGTTGCCGGACGCACCGAGCGGTACCAGCTCGGCGCAGGCCCCAACAGCGTCTGGGGAGTAATCAGCGGGTTGACCGAAGTCAGCCAGAAGTCGGAACACGCAGACGCCCGCATCGAGATCGACCGCAGCGCAGCGCGCATCCTCGACATGATGGTCCCCGAAGAGGGCTGAACGATTCAGCGACACGCCGGGGAGGCTTTCTCCTCGGCGTGTTTTCGCGTTCGCGGTTTGCTCGCTGCGCTTGATTTTCAAGCCCAGCGTGGAGGTAACGAACATGACAAGTGGTCTCAAAGAGGCGCAGGTCGCCTACGACAGCATGGAGCCCCCTGAAGAGCGCGACGCGCTCGTGTGCCCCGAGTGCTGCGGCTCAGGACGCGTCGAGGTTGACGCGTGCGGAACGGTCGAAGAGTGCCCCCTCTGCGGGGGAGAAGGGAGTCTGCGATGACCAAGATATGGCGTGGAGTTCGCCGCGACGGTGTTCGCTGGCGGTTTTGGTCCAAGAGCACTACGACGCTTATCCACCGTAACGTGAGCGCGTTCTACCTTCAGCTCGTGGCGGTCGAGTTGAAGAATCGCGGCCACTGGGTGAGCAAGGTTGTCGTCACGGACCATCCACTGGTCCTTCCTTTCATCGCAACGAGCGCGCGTCCGCAAGAGCTTCTTCTTGCTACGCGTGAGACGAGCCGGGACGAATCGCTTCGACTCAAGGCGAGCCGTCGCTGCGATCTGCTTTGCGGGCCGATCGACTGCAAAGAGCTTTGCTTCATGACGCCGGAACTAGCGTTGGCTGAGGCGGCTGGCCCAGGGCAGCGCGAGCGCATCGTCGCTGGTCTCGAGCAACTTCAACGCGAGGGAGAATAGTCATGGACCCAGCGGAGACTCTTAGAAGAGCAGAGACCCTTCTCAAGGAAGGCTGGTATCGAGACTCGAAAGAGACGCTCGAACACTACTTCGAGTGGAGGAGGGCCGGAGGCTTTGAGCCGAAGGACGGGGACGCGCGCGCTCGAAAGATGGCGACGTGTTCGCTGGAAGAGATTCTTCTGTCGATGGACCCGTGCGACGAAGCTCGAGAGTGGATTCTCAACGAGAAAAGTAACTTCGGAACGCTTGCCCAAGCGGTCAGCGCGTGCCCGAGGCTGTCGTGGCTTGAGTGGGTCGTTGAAGGACTTCCGATGGCGCGGCGCCTCGCTTCTGACCTGGACAATCACATGTCTGGTCCCGTTCTTTACTCAGAAATCAGAAGATTTCTTCTGGTCCCAGAGAATCTCGAAAGGTTCGCGTTCGGTCTTTTCGAACAAGCGAAAGAAAGCGGGCTTCTTCCCCGTCCGCGCGACGGGGGAGCAGTGGGGGGTTCGCCACTCCGGCCACAACAACAGGAGGAACCATGAGCAACGAACGCAACACACACGAAGACGCAAGAACATCCTTTGACGCTTTCAAGGTGCGCTACTTCGACGGCTATCCAGTTCCAGATCGCATCGCGAAAGAGTTCTGGGACGACTTTCGGTTCGCACACGAAGGATCGCTCTCGAGTTACGTCGAAGCGACGACCAAAGAGGAGGAGTCATGAGCCCTGTTTCGCAGAACTACGCTGACGTGATAGCCCGTGCCGTGACGCTCGCCTACCTCGCGAGAGCTGTCGTGTGTCCCGCGACTGGCGGCGCGCAGTTGCCAATCACAATCACATTGCTCGGGAGACCACACGACACGGACCGTCGTGTCACCGTGAGACGAGAAGAGGGCTCAGACGAGCCGGAACACACGTCCGAGTGGACCGGCTCACTCGAAGAGTGGCAAGCCGCCATACGCCGCACTCTCGCGGAGGCTCTCTCATGACCAAGCGAGAATGCCCCGCGTGCGGATACGATATCTCTCGGGTTGGAGAGTTCGACCCGACTCCCACGGTTCTGAGCGTGTCCGCGATGGCTTCAGAGATTCGCGACCTGAAAGCGAAGCTTGAAGAAGCCGAGTCGAAGTACATCGAGGAGAAAAAACGTGCTGATAGTTTGCACGCCGTCTTGTGGCGACCTCGAACCTCAAGAGAGATGGAACTCGACGACGCGGTTTTCAACTTGAAGGAAGCCGCAAACGAGTGGGATGCATTTCCAGATTCGCCGATGCACCGGACGCACCTTTGCGCTTGCGTGCGTCGATGGCGAGTCGCGAATCAAAAGATGACAAGCCAGAAGAAAGAAGACAGGTGACCAGTGGGAGCTTCAACATTCATCAACTGCGTTCGCAAGAACGAGGAAATCAAAACGGCGGCGCAGGCTTTCCTTCAGGAATCCCAGCGCTCGCGACACGAAAGCGGTCACTCCTACTCGGGAGAGATCGGCATGAAGCACGACCTTCTCCGCGCTCGCCACGTCCCGTGCGCGACAATGAAAGAAGGTCGCGACCTAGCGTGCAGGTTGCTGGAGGACTCCGACGAGTACGGCGACAAGTATGGTCCGGCGTTCTACGTCGAAGTGATCGGCGAAGAAGTTGGCTGGGTCTTCTTCGGATGGGCACCGTCATGAGTGCTTCGCCGATTCGCTACGACGGTGAAACCGTCGATGGCAAGTGGGCCGCGCGAGTCATCATCGACGCAGACGCGTTCTATGGCCACGGCGACACGAAAGAAGAAGCGCGCAGAGATCTGATCAAAGTGGTTGAGCGGGCATCCTCGAACATGCTCGCTTGGGTAAAGGAGCAGTCAGCAAAAGGAGACAAGTCATGAATGTCCGCGACCTCATCAAGCTTCTCCAGAAGCAAGACCAAGACGCCGAAGTGCTGCTGATGGAGCAACAAAGCTGGCCATTCGAGTACGCGATTCTCGGTGTCACCACACGCAGTGACTGCGTTCAGCACGAACGCTCCACTCGTGGCGACGATGACGCGCTCACCATCCACGACGAATGCGAGTTGGAATACGCCAAAGATGGCAAGAGGCCATCTGACGTCTTCCTCGTCGAGGGAGCAACCGTGCGCTACGGCGCAAAAGCAGCCTGGTCGACCGCTCGGGAGGAACCATGAGCACGATTCGATACACCTTGGTCCAAGTCCAAAAGGACGGCAGCGTGTGGCGCTCCACGCTTTTTGAATCGCCTACACTTCATCATGTGAAGCGATCGGTGATCGCTGGGTTCATTTCCGGCGAGCCGCGCCGCGCCGAGGACGAACAAGGGAACGTGCTGTGCGGACTCGATGCTAAAGGAAAGTGGACTCCATGACGCTCGACATCCCGAGCACACCGTTCACGCTCGTTGCACACGACCTCGCAGCGGCCATCGAAACCGGAGACAAGAAACGCGCGCTGGAAAGCGCGTGTTTGCTTTCTGAGCTTGCTGGGTCTGCCGTAGACGAGTTGGACGATGAAACGCCATACGCCGAACTCGTACGCGCAGCGCGAGAGCGAGTTCTCGCACCGTGGGGGGAGACATGATCGACCTCATCGCCTGGAATCGGCATACGACCTCGAACAAAAGGGACATCTCGTGACGTACGACAACGACATCCCGCTCGCAAAACAGGAGAACGAACAATGAAGATTCCAAGTCAGTTTCCCGAATCCATTCAATACGCCTGGGCATATGCAGAAGCACTTCGCAGGCTCGACTTCGCTCACGACGAAATCAGCTTCGAAACCCGAACCACGCCAGACCAAGAAACATGCTTGTTCACGACGGCTACGCGTGCGGACAAGCGGCTTCTGGTTTGCGCTGGCACGTTCTCTCCGTACGATCCAAAGCAGCTTCACGAGCTTATGAGGACTTGGATCGTCAGCCTGATTGACCTCAGCTTCTCAAGCGAAGACCTCGACAACATTTACTTAAAACGCTTCGTCGAAGCTCCCTTTGGGCCGAACGAACTGATCGGCGCTCTCATCATCGCTGGATTCAAGCTTCCAGAAGACAAAGAGAGCCAATGGAACTGAAGCCCTACGAAGTCGAAGTCGAAGAGTGCGGAGGAATCCGCGTTGGCCAGAGAGTTCGAGCTACCCAGCTTTGGACAGCAAAGCTCGCTGCAAGCGGAGCGCGCGATTACGCTGAACCGTTCCGCATCGGAGGACAGGTGACCCGAATCGTCCAACACAGGAAAGGAATCTGGACATCAGTCATTGTTCGACTGACAATCCGCCCCGATTGGATGTCGGATGAAGAAGCGGCGTTCAATCCGCTCCACCTGGAGCACATCGAGTGAGCTTCGCCGAAGAGTGCTGGACAAAAGTCACACTCGCTGGAGTCACAATGAACCCGGTTCGTGGTCCTAACAAGGCTCACTACGGGTTCGTTGACCTTTGCGTTCTACTTCGCCGACCAGACGGGAGCACCGAGACCGTTGTCGACTGCCGCACACGGGCGCGCGACAACCCAAATCAGCTTGGCGAGTTCACGGCAGACGAGACCGAGCGATTCAGAATCAACGGATTCGCATACGCCCAGAACGCTCACCGGGTCGCGCCAATCATTTCAACCATCAGCGCGTACACCAGGAACACCCTTCCTGTCTCCGCAAACCCCAGCCTGTGCAGAAAGCTCCTCTGCAACGCCGCGAGGCTCACAGGCGCTCCCGTGGACAATGCCGGGGTGTTCTTGCTTCGCGAAAGGTCGCGATGGATCGACCTCGGACTTTGGAGACTCAACGCCAAAGAACGCCAGTTGCCAGGAGCTGAACCGTTCAGCAGTCTCCTGTTGCCTCCAAAGGAACGCGTCGAATGGATGTTTGCGCGTCTTCCCGCGCTGGCTTCCAGCCTTGGAGTAGAACCTGATTGGTCCGTGAAGCAACTCCTCGACTGGCAAGACACGCTTGTTCCGTTCTGACGCCCAGCGACCCGTCCGCGCGACGGGGGAGCAATGGGGGGTCTCCACTCCGGGCACACCGACAGACGTACAACACGAAAGAAAGGACTGACCATGACTGAAACGGAAATGTGGAAAGCGCGATACGACGCGCTCTTTGTTCAAGCGGCAGAGCTTGCGAAGAAAGAGTCTCTGCTGCGTGACAACCTCCGCGAAGCGGAAGCCGAGCTTGAAGAGGTGATGGTCGAGCGAGACATCGTTGTCTTCGAGCTTGGTGTTGCACAACGCAGGCATTCTGCGCTGGAGAAGTCCATTTTTCTTTACCTCGAATCGCTTTGAACACGAACCCCCCACTGTCCCCCCGTCGCGGGTCGGAGTGAAGATGAATGAGCTAGAAACAAAACGGTTGGCGAGCCTATACACCGACAACTTCCTCTTCTCTGATGCTGAAGACTGGGATGCCACGTTGGCATCTGCTCTCACGTCAAAAGACGCCTTTGCGTGCATCACGCTTGTCGTTGCGATGTCTGAGGTTAGCGAAGAGTACGATTGTTCGACGTGGCACACGGGTCTCGAAGACACGCTCGCCGAGTACGCGAGCAACATGTCTTCGTGCGTTGAGAACCGGAATCGCTTTTGCCAAGTGACGCGTTCCGAGATGCTTCTGCTCCTCGAGCTTGCTGAGAAGTGCGGCGGGTGGTGGGAGTGGACCGAAGACCAGAAGAGACCGACGTTCGTGCCGGGATGGATTCCGCCTGGAGCAAGGCCATGATGGTCGAGGTGGTTGAGCTGCAAAAGGAAGGTGCGCGCAAAGGTGCGATGCACTTCGTAGTTCAGATCGACGGTGTAAGCGTCCTCGCTACTGCTCAAGGAACTGAACGAGATCGGTTGTTCGCGATGGCGTTCGCAAAGGGGGCGCGTGCAGGACTCGACCACGCAGAACGAGAGAAAGTGAGACTATGAAGAAGCTAGTAGCCGCAGACATGAAGCGATTCGAGTCGTTCCGAGAGCGACTTGAAAAGTCAAAAACCGAACTCGACGAGATCGTCGAGAGGTTCAACGAGCAGATTCTGCTCTTCGCCGAAAAGCAGGAGCAGGCAAACAAAGCCATCTACGACGCGCTTGAAGCTCACAACGTCCACATCGCTGACTTCAACGTCTTCCGCGAGGGTGTCGCCGCCGACATCCAAGAGTTCATGAACCAGAGACCCGAAGGCTGGTTCGACACGGAGGGCGGGCAAGAGTGCCAAGAGTGGTGGAACCAATGGGACAGCTCGCTCGAAGAGCTTGAGTTCGAAGTTCCAGACGCAATCGAGTGCATCGACATGGAAGAGCCGGAAGCTCTCGAAGACCTTTTCCCAACCAATCGCTGAGGAACCAATGGCAACCGTATTCAAGACAAACCAGCTTCCCACCGAGTTCAACGAAGAGTTCGTTCTACCGGAGAACGACCTCCTTGCGACGCTTCAGCAGAAGGTCGGCGGATTCATCGAGTTCATCTACTTCTCTGACGGTTCCGCGTTCGTCGTGGACGAGGAGGGCCGCGTCAAAGAGAAAGACCCGAATCGTCTGGCAACCATCCTGTGCGTTCTGAAGGGACTTCCGCAGGACTTGCCGATCGTCGGCGATGCCGTCTTCCTCTCCCGCGAAGAGATGAAGGGCCTGAACCGCAAAACCTATCTTCCGGCCTAAGATGAAGATCTCATACGAACAGCTCGACAAGGCCGAAGCTGCGCTGCTGAAAGAGTGGCGTCACCACCTTCAAGCCGAGCGCATGTACAGGCACTGCCGCTACGAAGACAGATTGTGGCGACAACACCGACTCGTTCTCGCCACGGCGATTCGGTCGATCCGCCAAACGAGAGACTGGCACAGGATGTTTTCCGAGCTGAACGATTCAGCAGAAGGAGAGTCGAAATGAGCGTTTACGAAACGGCCGACGAGTCGGCAGATTGCATCGAGTCATGCGGCCTTGTTGGAGACGAGCTTAGGCTCTACTTGGCTTTGGTCCTGGCAGAGTTCTCGCTCAAGCTGAGCGCGCGAGACATGGATGCGATGCGGGAGGCTCTTCCGCTCGACCAAAAGCGTTACCAAGAGATGCTTGAGAAGGGGTTGGCTCAGTTTCCGAAGCGCATGAAGATGGCGGAAGAGGTCGACGAGGCGATCAAGACGTACGCTGGCGCAGTGACCAAGACGGCGATTGAGATTCTCTCTCTGTCGATTCCAAGCGCGCTTCCACTGGATGAGACCAAGGCTCGCGAAGCTCGTGGCGCAGAAGAGATGGCACGGAGAGACCTCTTGTCCACCATTCGTCTTGCTCTTCAAGAGCAGTCCCGCTTTTCTCTTCTGTATCTCGATAAGATTCGAAGCTTGCTGCGACCGTTTGAAGTGCTTCTCGACGATTCGTTTCATCCGATGTCCGAAGTTTATGCCGCCAGAGACGCGCTGTCCGAGATCAAGACTCAGCTCTGGTTGGCAGGAGGCGGGAAATGAAGTCTCGTGGTTGCATGAACTGCGGGAGCGACCACCCGCTGTACTCGTGCGTCGCCGATGAACCAGAAGAGCATTCATCAGCTCAAGAACGCGCCGTGCAAACAGAGATGCGATACGGGCCAACGATGAATGAACCAAACGAGGAGGGAAAGCGACGTGGACTTGCTCTTGACGCGAGCGTTCAGGTTCAGCTTTTCAAAGCCTCTCCGCGCACCTGGCCTGGTGTGATTGAGCGTTTCGATTCTGGAGGCGACCCGATCATTCTTCTCGAAGGATCTGGCGAAAGCGTGCCTTACCACACGCGCTTCGTGTTTCGTGTATGACATTGCCCGTCGCAGGCTACCCGTCCATCACCAACCTTGCGGAAGCTTTGGGGCTGCCTCTGTCGCGTGTATGGCGTCGCGTGAAGAGGCTCCAGGCGCAGGGCAGGCCAGTCACAGAGCGTGCGCTTCTCGGAGCTGACATGACGAACCCAGCCCAGAACTACCGCCACTGCGAGCGCGTCCTCGACGCGTGGCAGGCAAACTATTACGCGTGCAACGCAAGAAAGGAAAAACATGTACGGACAAAGAGACCAAGCAGACGATGACGACGGAGGCGACCGGAACCCATTCGCCTCAGAAGAAGTTCAAGAGCGAGACAATGACCCGTGGGAGGTCATAAGAGATCCCAAAGACTTCAACGACGACTCCACTCTTGAGGTCCGCCACATCCACTCTGGAGAGAAACGAACCATCACCATGAAGCAACTTCGCGACAGGTCTTGGCGATGAGGCTCGTTGTCAACTCATGCCCTCTCAGTTTGAAGACGGTCTACGCGCTTCTCCGTGGCGGAACCATCTTCGTTGGCGTGTTCGACACGGGAGACCATCTCGTCGTAACGCTCGGAATCAAGGACAAGAGCGGTATGCCGATCGCTTGGCAGGAGTGGGCAAGCGACGGCTATTCAATGTTGAGCATCACGGTCAACAAGGCCCGAACGATTCAGTGGAGAGAACAATGAAGCCAACAGTCGGACGAATGGTTCACTACTACGGAAGCGGACTTTTTGCTTCTGGACCTTATGCAGCAACCGTTGTTTTTGTACACACCGATGGCTCGGTGAACCTCAACGTGATGCACTCGCACGGCTCCTCTTTTGGAGAACGCACGTCAACGATCTTCGAACGCGTTCACCAAGGCGCAGGGCCACGCGGAGGCGGCACGTTCGCCACGAACACTTGGTACTGGCCTCCTCGGGCTGAGTAGCCCGATGGAAAAGTTCATCCCTATGACGAGCGGCTACTGCCCACGCCTCATCCCCATGAGCGGTGACGCCGAGTGCAACCTGTACTCAGACATCACCGGGCACACGTCATGGTGCTCGCGCGACTCAAAATGAGAAACTTTTCCCAGACTTTTTAAGAGCCTACCTCTCCGATACTGGGTGGTATCGGAACGGGCTCCAAAACGACGAAAACCCATGGTTTTAGGGCCTTTTGAGCGTTTTTAACATGGCACGCTAGCAAAAGGCCCGTTTTCCAAAGAAGATTTTCTCGAAGACAAAAAGTCGTCTTCGTGACAGCAGTGTCGCGCCCGAAAGAGAGTGAAAATGCAAGTTCGAGTCTACTACCCGAACCCCGATGGCTCCTTCTCATCGGAGAAGTTCCGCCTCCCGAGAAGGCGCCACCTGACGATGGTGCTCGATCAGCAGTGCCTGTTCATGTGTCCGAAGTGTTCGAGGGTCTTCCCGTACGACTTTGGCTGCGACGTGGGATCAACGCCCGAAGAGCGCCTCTGGTGTGATGCGTGTTGGTCGAAAGAAGAAAGAAGGAAAAAATGACGGATGTTCTTGTGCGCTTCAGAGTCGAAGCAACGCTTACGCGTGAGCAAATCCGCGCGTGGTTCGAGTCGAACGGATGGGTCTCTTCTGGAGAAGACCGCTGGCGTCACCCGCGCCATCCGTCGCGCGAGGCTC
Source organism: uncultured Gammaproteobacteria bacterium (assembly GCA_964600845.1). Taxonomy (GTDB): domain Bacteria; phylum Patescibacteriota; class Patescibacteriia; order 2-12-FULL-60-25; family 2-12-FULL-60-25; genus JAGOTP01. The sequence goes on from CAZRJW010000005.1 coordinate 62,243, forward strand.
ACGTTCCGCTCGATAGTTACGCCGTAGAGCGGATTGCTTACGCGTCCTGCATGGATGGTGACAGGAACGTCATGCCAGATCAGGTCTACCGCGAGATGTGCGGAGAGCCTCAAGCGAAGATTGCCATCGGCATCTTGCAGAGGGCTCACTCCGAAGAAATCAACAGGTGGCGCGAGGTCGGCGAAGCCGCTCATGAGCACGTCTCGGTGTCGACCGACTATGACGAGTGCCCTGAGTGCATGTGCCTTCTGCCGGAGACCAGCGAAGACCCACACAGCAAACGCTGCAAGGTTGGACGCTTGGTTCACGCGTTGTCTGCGGTGGGCATCGACCCTAACGACAGGTGACCCCAGCGACCCGTCGCGCGACGGGGGAACAATGGGGGGATCACGCTCCGGCCACGCTCACAGAAGGACAGCCATGGACGACTATTTCGCAGGACCGATTCAACCAGACGCAGCAGACCAGCTGCTCTCCGACATTCAGAAAGCAACCGAAGACGTCTTTGAGAGGAGAAAAGCAAAAATGAACACGAAGTTTTCAGACTATCCATCCTACATCCTCAACGCGTGGTTTCTGTTCGAGGCGTTTCGTCGCTTCGGCTTCCAGTCAAAAGACATCTACGCGCTCGTCACGAAGAACGCAGAAGACGTCGACAACCTTTGGTTTGGGATGCTCTTGCGGACCCAGGGCAAAGATTTTCTCGCCTTCGTTGAGCCTGTCGAAGACAGCGAGGCCGCTCTCAGCGGTTGGAACGCGTTCGCAAATCGCATCGTTGAAGGCCAGTTCGAGAAGCAAGACATGCAGCGCGAATGGAATGAGCGGCTTGCCGCACACGAAGGAGGCACATCGCTGGCCATCACGTTGATTATGAAGGGATTCATCTTCTTCCCGACCCCGATCTCCCACAACTAGAAGGCGAACCGATGAAAACGAAAAATGAAAAGCTGAAGCTCTTTGGACGCACTGGGCGCCGCACCGAAGAGAGAGCGGCAGAAGGGTTCTACGTGCAGTGGGAGTTTTCTTTGCCAGGCGTGTGGCGCATCGTTCTGAGTCAAGAGCCGGTCGACGGATGGGAACTTGAAGTATTCGGAGCGTCGAAGTTGACGCCTGCGCCCTGGGACCGAATCGCACGTTACAACTATGGCGTTTTGCTTCTCATGCCAGACCTGAAGGAAATCGAAAGTCTGGTTCGCATCGAGATCGCCGATCAGATGGCCAAGCTCAAGCGTGTCGAAGCTGCCTTCGAAACATCACTCCTGTTTGAACTCCAGGCACGTTGACAGACGATGCCAACCAAGAGGTGAAGAATGAAGATCAGAATCTACAGTGCCGGTGACGATGAAATCCGAGTCGAAGGCGACATCGAAGCGGAAGGGTGCGCACGCTTTGAAAAGCGTGGATATGTCGTCTTGGATACTGGAGACGTGTTTGGAGTCGGACCACGGGGGAGCATCTCGCACATCGCATGGTCCGGCGACTGCACCGCACGGTGGGAAGCCGTAACGCCTGGCTCTACAAAGGCCGACTTCTTTGTCGAAGGTCCATTCAGCGCGCTTCGCATCTACCAGTCGTGGCCAGTAGATGACGAAGAGCTGAAAGACCTTCTCGAAGAGGTCATTGAAGAGGCGACCGTTCGAGGAAGGCTGAACCTTTCGCGCGACAAGCTGATTGCCGCGATCGGCATCATCTCCGACCATCCAATGGTTGGTCTGACCAAGGTGAAGCCGTGAGCGCGCGTAGCATGGTCGCGCGACTGCGCGCTTCTGGGTTCGACTTGTCAGAGAACGTCCCATTCACCAAGAGCCATCGCGTTCGCTGCTCGCAGTGCGAGGCACTCGTGGTCAATGGCACGCCAGACGTCGATTCCGCGAACAAGCTTGTCCAAGTCTTCGTCCGAAGGCGCGTGCGGTGTGGACAGCGCTGACCGCAGCAGGCCCATCGCCTCACCCCTACGCGATGCCAGGCCGTTGTTCACCCAGTAGCGAAGCGTCGTCTCGCCTCCTACCTTTCCCAGCGTCCGCACGACGTACGCGAAAGAGGACCAGACTGCGGCTGTGCACGTGGCAGTCAGAACTGGCACACCAAAGTTTGACAGCCAGTCAGTCATCGAGAGGGGTTGCTCCCGCTGGTTGCAAGGACCAACCCCACGAGGCCACCCACCAAAGCCCCCGGCGCGCCACCAACCGCTGCGCCGAGCGCGGCACCCACCGCCATTCCCGCGATGGCCGGGTTCTGGCTCGTGTTGGGGGGCGCATAGCTCACCAGGCTGGAGCAAGCGTTGCAGTGCAACAGGTTATCTGCGCCCGGGTGAACGTCGCTCGCCTGGAGCACGACGCCGACGCCGGAGTAGTTTGGACAGCGTGGGTTGAGGCACACATATCGCGGCGGCGCTTGGTTCGTTCCCATACAGAACACTATCCCGTTCACCCGACGTTTGCGAGCGATCGACTGCACGCGGCCATTCGATATTGTTTCGAGGAGGTTTTTGATATGACGAAAGAGTTCACCGTGCGCTCGATGGAATCGGAGGCGCTCGCCAACGAAGGCACATTCCGAGTGCGCCACCCAGACCAAGCCGCGCGTCTCTGGGCTATGGAGTGGCTCGATACGAGCGGCGACGAGCGCACCGTCCTCGTGACGTGCGGTGGGCAGTCGTGGCGCTTTGAGGTGAGCGTGCCCGCTCCTGAGTACGAAGTAAAAGAGGTGAAGAAAGACCCGTTCATGGCTCCCGCGCCTATCCTCGAAGCCCCTGCGCCCATCATCACGGAAGGGCAGAAGTTCTGATGCCGAATCGTTCAGGTCAGAAAGAACTGGTCGTCGGAAAGAACACCTGGATAGAGTGCTACGACGTTCTCATCCACGGTCAGAACGAGGAAGGGGAAGAGATTTCTGAATCTTTCGGCTTGTTCCGAAGCGTCGAAAAGGCTTCCAACTGGGCCAAAGCCGCTTACCCAGGACACAAGTTCACCGTACTTGCAACGATGGAAGACAAGCGGTGGGCTCGTTTCAAAGGTCCGTACAAGCCGAAATAACTATCGGCTTGACAGAATGTTTCCGCCCCCGTAGTGGGGGCATCGGAGGTAATCACCATGGCACGTAAAAAGAACGAGAAGAACAAAATGGAAGACGAGAACAAGATCATTTCTGCCGAGTCACCCAGCGACGAAGAGCTTGCGGCACTGAGCGCGGGTTTGCCCGAGAGCGACGAGCCCGAGAGCGACGAGCCCGAGAGCGACGAGCCCGAGAGCGACGAGCCCGAGAGCGACGAGCCC
>CAZRJW010000006.1:0-2964 GCA_964600845.1 uncultured Gammaproteobacteria bacterium
CCCATGACGTGCGTGGGAACATCGTCGCCTTTCGCGGGAGCAGAGATAATCACATGCTTCGCCCCAGCCGCAATGTGCCCAGAAGCCCCTTCGTAGGTCGTAAAACGGCCCGTACACTCAAGAACGATATCGACGTCAAGCACGTTCCACGGAAGATTTTTCGGTTCCTTTTCCGCCGTCACCACAATCGTTTTTCCATCCACGATCAGCTTCCCCTCTTTCGCCTCAACCGTACCTTCAAATGGACCATAGACCGTATCGTGTTTCAGGAGGTGCGCGAGCGTTTTTGTATCCGTGAGATCGTTAATCGCCACGATCGTGATATTTGAATAGGCGCGGGTCGCTTTGAGCGCATGCCGACCAATCCGACCGAATCCGTTAATAGCCAGGCGAAGTTGTTTCATAGAGCAAAAAGGAAATACGAGAGCAGTTTATAAAGGCAGTATACTCCAATAAGTGCTTTTTATCGATCACAAAAGCGCCTCTCACGGATGGTGAAAGGCGCTTTTTCTTTTTGGTGGCCTGTACGCTTAGCACGTCTGCGATGGCGCAGCCATCTGCATGCGAGTGAAGCGTGTTGGAGCAATCTTTTCTCCGATCTTGGCAATCTTCTCGTTCAAAAGCTGCTCGATCGTCTTGTCTTCATCTTTGATGAAGGACTGCTTGGTCAAACAGACTTCCGAGTACCACTTGTTGAGCTTGCCTTCGATGATCTTCACTTTGATCTCTTCCGGCTTCTTATCCTCTGCCATTTCAGCCAAGAACTCCGTGCGCTTCTTCTCAACCTCTTCTGCAGGGATCAGTTCAGGGCTGACGTACATTGGATCGGCCGCTGCTACCTGAAGCGCAAGATCCTGAGCGAGCTGTTTGAAGTCATCGGTGCGTGCGACGAAATCTGTTTCACACGAGAGCTCAACCATCGCGGCGAGTTTTCCGTTGTGATGCACGTAGGTTGCGATTAAGCCTTCTGTCGCTTCGCGCTCAGCGCTCTTTTTCGCTGCCTTAATCGCGCCCTTCTTCTTCAAAACTTCAATCGCTTTATCCATGTCACCCTCCCCTTCATCCAAAGCTTTCTTGCAGTCAACCATTCCGGCGCCTGTACGGTTGCGCAACTCCATCACCATCTTTGCATCAACGGCCATAGTAATCGTTTATGTAAGAGTATAAATGTACGACTTCTGATCTCTTATTTCGCCAGTGGCTTCACGAGGGCACCTCCGAGACGGGCGCGTGCACTCTCCCATTCCTGACGTCCTTCGTTGATCGCAGCGGCCATCAAATCAGCCATGAGCTTGATCGTCTTGGCGGCGTCATCGTTACAAGGAATAACGTAATCGACGTCTGTTGGGTTTACGTTGCTATCACAAAGCGCGATGATTTTTACTCCACGGCGAAGGGCTTCATCGACGGCTGTTTTGTCCTTACGAATGTCGAAGACAAAGATCGCATCTGGAACGCGCGTTACATCCTGCACACCACCGAACTTGGTTTCAAGCAGCTTGATTTCTTCGTTCAACTTGAGCTGTTCGAACTTCGTGTATTTTGCGAGCTCACCCTTTTCCTGGCGACGCTTCAAATCCTTGTACTTGCGAATCTGAGTTGAAACGCTTGTGAAGTTTGTAAGCGTTCCACCGAGCCAACGGTTGGTGACGTATGGCATGTTACATGCCTTGGCTGCTTCTTCGACGGCTGCGATCGCCTGTTTCTTGGTTCCCACAAACAAGATCGAACCTCCACGGAGGGCCGTCTTTTTTGCATAGGAAAGCACCCCTTCGAGCAAGACGCGTGTCTGCTCAACATCGATAATATGAATTCCGTTCTTGGCACCAAACAAGTACTTCTTCATTTTTGGGTGCCACTTGGAGGACTGGTGTCCAAAGTGAGCGCCAGCTTGAAGAAGATCAACAACGGATGGGACAACGGTCGTAGGCATAAGAAAATCTCCTTTACTCTCCTGTTTCCCATGCGCCACGCTCAGCCGAAAGGCTAAACAAGGAGGGCGAATGGTGGGTTATGAAACGGGAGAAGCTGAATTAAGTGGCGCAACTGTATCGAAATACGTCTTATTTGGCAAGAACTTGGCAAAAAGAAAGGGGAAATTCCCTCTAAAACGTCGAAGGCCCGATTGGTGCAAAGAGGCGCTCTGAGGAGAGCAGCCGCACGTGGGGAACCCACGTGTGCATCAACCGGGCTTCGGAGGAGGGGGAAAGAGCCGCGTCTACGCCCAGGTCACGGCGGGCACATGTCCCGGAACTCGCTCGACAGGAAGCCGATCCGAGCCAGGTACAGGGTGCCGCTACCCGTGACGCCCGGCGGCAGCTCGTTGTTGTACGCCTGCGTGTAGCTGAAGTTCCCGTCCGCCTCGCGACCCGTGAGGGCGCAGCGGACGCGGAGGCAGGTGAAGCCTGCTCCCGCACCGCAGCTCGAGCAGGTCGAGGCCCCGAGCGGGCAGAGCGGGGTCGTCATGGACGTCATCGCCATGATCTCGAGACCCCAGGTGCGGACCCAGGTCGTGATCGGCACGCGCATGCTCGGGTTCGCGTGGGGCGTCGAGAGGCGCCGCAGGTCGATGCGGCTGAGGCGCGGGGACGTGGACTGGCAGGTCTGGTAGAACCAGTTCCCCACCGGGTTCCCGCTGGCCGCGTCGCCCGTACGGACCCAGAGGCCCACGACGCGCGAGTCGGCGCAGAACGCGTCGAGCACCGGGTGGGGCAGACAGGCGCCCGCTTCGCACACGCCAGAGGCGCAGGCGTTGCCGCAGGCGCCGCAGTTCGCGACGTTCGTCCGCGTGTCGACCTCGCAGCCGTTGGCGACGTTGCCGTCGCAGTTGGCGAAGCCCGAGACGCAGGTGATGCCGCACACGCGGGCCGTGCAGGTCGGGAAGGCGTTGGCACGCGCCGGGCAGATGGTGCCGCAGGCACCGCAGTTGGCAGTGCTCGTCCGCGTGTCGACCTCGCAGCCGTT
>CAZRJW010000006.1:3064-14222 GCA_964600845.1 uncultured Gammaproteobacteria bacterium
GCGCCAAAACACGAGGATAACGACCTAGTATAGCCAAAAATGGGTGATTTTGTCAATCACCCTCTTCTTCGTCTGTCCCCTGTTTGCCCGCCTTTAAGGCTTTAACGACCTCCATCAGGTCTCCATCAAGGATAATTAAAATGTTATGCCAGGACTTTTTGATGCGGTGGTCGGTAATGCGGTCCTGTGGATAATTGTAGGTACGGATCTTTTCGGATCGATCCCCGCTTCCGATCTGTGAACGGCGCTGAGCCTCAAGAGCCGCCTGTTTTTTGGCTTGTTCTTGCTCCCAAATACGCGAACGTAAGACGGCAAAGGCGAGTTCACGGTTCTGGGTCTGTGAACGCTGGTCCTGACAGTTCACCACGATCCCCGTTGGGATGTGAGTCAAACGGACGGCTGAGTAGGTCGTGTTGACCGACTGCCCGCCCTTTCCTCCCGCACAGAACGTATCGATACGCACATCCTTCATTTCAATCTGAACTTCTGTTTCCTCAATCTCTGGCAGCACGGCCACGGTTACCGTCGAGGTGTGGACACGTCCCTGCTTCTCGGTCGCGGGCACACGCTGCACCCGATGAACTCCCAACTCATACTTCATCAAACCGTAGACACCTGTCCCAGCGATTGAAAAAATCACTTCTTTGTAACCGCCTTGTTCATTTTGAGAATCCGAAAGCAACGACAGCTTCCACCCCTGACGTTCTGCAAAGCGCGTATACATGCGGAACAAATCAAAGGCGAACAAGCCCGCCTCATCTCCCCCTGCACCCGCACGGATTTCCACGATCACGTCTTTCGCGTCGAGTGGATCTGGCGGAATGAGCAATAACTCCAGCTCTTCTTCGGCAGCGGTAAATTTTGGCAAAACTGTTTCCCGCTCCATCTCCCCCATCTGCTTCATCTCGGCATCATCCGATTTCGCCGCTTCTTCCGCATCCCGCAAGGCTGTTGCGAGCGAAAGATAGGTCTGAGAGGCATCTGCCAACTCTTCCGTATGCCGATACGCAATCGAAGCCGCTTTATAGGCTTTCTGGTCGGCCATCAAGGCCGGATCGGCCATCTTCTGCTCTGCCTCAAGCTTTGCAGCGATCGCCTTCTTCGCTTGTTCGGTGAATTTGGCCATACGGGAGAGTGTAGAGAATAAGACGCAGGACTGCCTAGAGCGACCCTAAACAAAAACACCGACAGCTCGTTCGTCTACTCAAGCGTTCGCTGAGTACACGAAGAACGATCGGTGTTTATCGACACTAAGCCTGAACAACGTCTGCCTTGGACTTCTTCGCATCTTTCAACGCAGCACGCTTTGCTTCCTTGGCTTTTTTGCCAACAGTTGCGGAGACAGTCTGCTTTGAAGCCTTTTCTTGGAACTTCTCAATACGACGGGATGTATCGAGCAACTTTTGCTTACCCGTATAGAATGGGTGACACGCAGAACACAATTCAATGTGAATATCCTTCACAGTTGAGCCTGTTTCGAACGTATTGCCACAAGCGCAGAGGATTGTGGTCTTCGCGTGGTAGGTTGGGTGGAGATCGGCCTTCATAATGGCAAAAAGACTATCAGACTGGGCCTTGAAAGGCAAGTTTTCCGCTTTACCACCAGATAATACGACGTACAACGGCCCAATAGGCTCTGAGAAGGGGGTTTCCCACATAGTCCAATAAGGGGTTCTTCACCGATTCTTCTTGGAAGGAGATGTCCGCTACAACCGGCTTCAAGAACGCTCGGTCCGAAACCGTCCGCATCTGTTGAAGCATCTTTCGACGACCCCAGACCCACTGGCGGTAGTCCTTTGAGAACCAGTCTTTGTAGACCTTGAGTTTTAAATCGGCCCATCCCCCCTTCACCGAGAACAAGAGAATCGCCAAGTCCATAATAATATAGATCGGCAAGAGGAGAACCAACGTTGGCCAACGGTAGTACATCCAGATGAGAATCGTCCGATTCTTTTCCATCCAGTAATAATTCATTCTGTTCTTCCCGAATTCGTAGTAGTGCCACAAGATCGACGTTGGTTCGACGACCGTCTTCAATCCGCGCAAGCGCAAGCGCATCGAGAGGTCCGTATCTTCGTGATACGAATAGAACTTTTCGTCAAAGAGCGGTTCGTCATTCAGGGCTGAGATGCGTACGAGCACAGCTGCGCCCGACGCATAGCCAATTTCCAAATCTGGATTCGTTTTGCGTTCTTCTTCAAAAAACTTCAGCGCCTCCTCCTTCGTCCAGCGATATCCGCGTGAGTACCCGAAGCCCAAATAGTGGAAGGCGTTTCCAACCGTGTTCACCTTGTTGCGCTCTTCGCCTAATAAGATAAGTGACTGAACACAAGCAACTGCTGGATCTTTTTGAATGCGTTCGACTGCTCGAAGAAGATAGTCCGGATCGACATCCGTATCTTCATTCGTCAGATGCACAAATTCACATCCTAATTCCTTCGCCTTCACGTACCCCAAATTATTATTCCCAGAAAAACCGATCCACTCATCGTTGTAGATATAGGTGATGTTCGGCAACTCTTTGCCAGACTTCGGCATCCAGGTTTTTTCAAACCAGCCTTTGATGGAGTCGATCTTTCCTTTCGATTCAACGCAAATCAACTCAAGTTGCTCTTTTGGATAATTGAGCTTTTCGAGCGAAGTCAGACAACGATTAATATCCAGCTCCCATTTTGCGTAAGGATAGGTGAGGTAGATAATACCGATCTTGGGAAGCTGGTTCATAGAATTACGTAAGAGAATGATGCTCAAGACCAAGATCTGCTAAAACCTTGCGGCGACGCCAAGCTTCGGGCCATGCGCGTATAATAGAGAATACTCCGCGGAAAAAGACGGAGGGTGATGATAAGAAAATAAAAACGAGGTGGACAGCTTCATGTGCGATTGAACGCCCCACATCATAGACACCAAGCTGTAACGAACCGTGGTACGCGTATAACTTCCACTGATTACGAAACATGACTTCGCGTAAATGCGCGGGGCGGCGGCGTTCGTCCAGAATGCGGGCGTACATTCCCTTAGGGGCCTTAATACTCCGTCGATGAAAACTCAAAATACTTGGATCAAACCAAGCATGAAAACCTTTTCGATGCAGGCGGATCGCAAGATCTACGTCTTCGCGATACATGAAAAAGGTTGGATCAAACAAAAGTTTTTCTGGAGAAACCGCTTCGGCAGCACTCCGTTTGATCAGACAAACCGCTCCTGAAACACCCATCACGCGCCGCGCTTGCGACAATTCTGACTCAACTTCTTTACGCTGTTTTCCCGCGGCGCGGTCCACCACATTCGCGAGACAGCGATAGTCGAGCTCGATCGTGTCGATAAACGTGTCAGGGCCTACCACCTCTTCTTGGTCAACGGGAGCCGTCCAACGATAGACGATTCCCACAACCGCCCCTGCTTGCGGATCAAGTTCAAAACGCTTCAAACACTTCTCTAAATGATCAGGCGCCAAGTACGCGTCTTCATTCAATAATAAAATAAACTCAGCCTCGTGCTTCGCCATCAAGGTGTTATGTCCGCCAGCGAACCCCAGGTTCGTTGCGCTTTCTGAAAAAACATACGGGATCCCACTCTCCGCTAAGATCTTTGAGACCTTTTTTCGTTCTTCGTCATCGCCAGAATTTTCACAGCAGTAGTACACCCAATCGGTTACCGTTTGCGCCTTCAAGCTCTTCAACAGCATCGGTAAGTAGGCGGAGCTCCGATAAAACGGAGTTTGAATCGCGATCTTTGGCATACGCTAAGGAAGTGGCTTCAGCACGGATTTAGCTCGTACCTCGCGCCACCGATCGACCAACCACAGACTCGAAAGTCCGAGCGGACGCGCGAGACGAAGCAAACAGCTCTGCCATTTTGGTTGCCACTTTTCGAAGTATTGAATCATCGACTTCGTGAATTGTTTCTGGCTCCAGTAGCGCGTCTTCTGTTTAAAGCTTCGTCCAACGTAATCGATGGCGGTAATCGAAGGAACGTAGCGAACCTTCATCCCCTTCTCCACCACTTGGCGGCAGAAGTCTACTTCTTCAAAGAAAATGTAGTAGCGTGGGTCTAGACAACCGAAACGCTTCAACGCCTCTTGCGTGATCAGGAAAAACGACCCACGCACAGAGTCCACGTCCTGTTCTTTATCTGGATCAAGATCCTCTTGCATGTAGTGCGCAAGCACTTTTGGAAACAGATGCGGGAGCTTCAAAATAACCGCGAGCTGTGACCAGACATCCGGAAAGCGCCGAACGTGGGGTACAAGACGACCATCCTCAGTCATCAATTTTCCTCCGATCACGCCGACCTCAGGATGTGTGTCGGCATAGGCCACCATTTTTGCCATCGCCTCCTTCGTAACGCGCATGTCTGGGTTTAGCAGAAGCACGTGACGCGCGCGTGAAGCCGCGATCCCCTGGTTCACCGCGTGCGCAAAGCCGGTGTTGTAGTGATTCTTGATAACATGGACCGCTGGAAAGCGCTCAATAATCGCCTCTGCAGTCCCATCTTGAGACACATTATCGACCAAAATGATTTGTATTTTTACATCCCCTTCACTTTCGAGCAGCGTTTCCATATTCCGAATCGTAAGATCGCGGACGTTGTAGCCAATCGTGATCGTCGAGATGTCCGCCTCAATCGGAGGTGGAGGAAGAAAGGTGGCACGAGAGGGCATGGACGGGGTTGGCAAGCTGTTTTCGGGCTGGTAGGGTCGAACAACTGACGTCTAAACGCTATCAATCTCGTCCAAGTCACGTCAACTTTACCATTCCTTATGCGATTATTGGTCTGTGGTGGCGCCGGTTTTATCGGCTCAAACTTTATTCGGCACATGCTCGAAACGCATCCGGATATTTTCATCGTAAACTTCGATAAACTGACGTACGCCGGAAACTTAGAGAACCTCGCGGACATCTCGCATGATCAGCGCTACCGCTTTGTGCAGGGGGATATTACGGATTTGGATGCCCTAAACAACACGGTTCGCGCCCATGGAGTCACCCATGTCATCAATTTTGCGGCTGAAACACACGTCGATCGCTCGATTCACGGAGGCTGTAAAGACTTCGTTTTGACGAATGCGCTCGGGGTTCAGATGATTTTAGATACGGTTCGGACCAATAAATTAGAAAAATTCGTCAACGTTTCCACCGATGAGGTCTATGGTTCGCTTAAGTTAGACGAACCGACCCTGTTCACCGAAGACACCCCAATCACGCCCAACATGCCGTACGCGGCAGCCAAGGCGGGTGGTGACATGATGTGCCGCGCGTACCACATGACACATGGGACGCCCGTGATCGTAACCCATTGCTCGAACAACTACGGCCCCTACCAGTTCCCAGAAAAACTGATCCCATTCTTCATTTTCAAGCTCTTGAAGGGCGAAAAAGTGCCTGTCTACGGCGATGGCCGCAATGTCCGTGACTGGATTCACGTCCGCGACCACGCCCGCGCGCTCGACCTCCTGTTGCAGAAGGGCGTGCCTGGCGAGATCTACAATATCGGCGTTGATAACGAGCGCAACAACCTCGAAATCACACATTTGATGCTCGAGCTCATGGGCTTTGGTCCAGAGCGCATTGAATTTATTACGGATCGCCCTGGTCATGACCGCCGTTACGCGATCGATGCCCGCAAGATCACCGCTCTTGGCTGGTACCCGATCTACACCCGCGACCAATTCCGCCGTGGCATGCAAGAAACCATCGATTGGTATCGCAGCCATACAGGCTGGGTCGAACAGCTCTGGAACAAGAAACGCGGAGAAATGAACAACTTCCAGCAGGCACTGAACACAACCGCCAGCCCGAGCGCCGTGGCACTACCTGGCGCGCTGAATACCTCTGCAGTTGCCCCTCTCCCTGCAGAAACGCTCGCCGCACTCGCTGCGAGTCCGGTTCCGACACTAACCGCCCCACTCCCGACGACGAATGGCCCTGTTTCGCAGAATGGCGTCCTTATTTTTGGAGCTGGGTATTTTGGCGCCCGCTTGGCGGAACTCATGCCAAATGCGGTTTTGAGTCGTGTACGTATCGAGGACCGAGCTGCCGTTGCCGCCGAACTCGACCGATACAAGCCTGCTGCGGTGATTAACGCTGCCGGAAAAACCGGAAAACCAAACGTCGACTGGTGCGAAACCCATCAGGTAGAGACCTACCAAGCGAATACGGTAGCGCCCCTTCTCCTTGCGGATGTCTGCCAAGAAAAAGGAATTTACCTCATTCAATTGGCTTCCGGCTGTATTTTCTACGGAGACTCCCCAGACCCAATCGGCTGGAAAGAGGAGGATGCGACCAACCCTCAAGCGTTCTACTCGCGCACGAAGTACGCCGCTGATTTGATCTTGTCTCGACTTCCAAAGACAGCCGTCGTCCGTTTGCGACTTCCGATCGACTTCGTCCCCTCTCCGAAGAACTTGATCACCAAGCTCTCTGGCTACAAGCAGGTCATTGATGTCCAAAATAGCGTGACGATCATCGAAGACTTGGTCTATGTGTTGCAGGGGCTGATTAAGAAGGAAGGAACGGGAATCTTCCATGCGACAAACCCAGGCGCGCTTCGCTATCGCGACATGCTTGGATTGTATCGCGATCTCGTAGACCCAGCGCACAGCTGTGAGTGGATTGGTGACGCAGAACTCGCAACACGTGGATTAACGGCGAAAAACCGATCAACCTGTATCCTTCAATCTACGCGTTTGGCGGAACTTGGCATTCACATGCGCCCCATCGACATCGCGATCCGCGACACGATGGAACGCTATGCGGCGATCAAAAAAGCCGCCGACCGGGCTGCTGGCGCTTCTACATCCGCCACACCCACCATCCCCTCTATCGTCATCCCTCCAGTCCTTTCAGCCCTCGGACACGTCCCTGAGATGAAAGGGATGATCGCTGCCGGTGGCATGGGGTCACGCCTCGCGCCCCTCACGAGCGTTACGAACAAGCACTTGTTGCCGGTTCATAACAAGCCAATGATTCTGTATCCGTTACAAACCTTATTGGATGCAGGCATTCGCAAAATCTTAATTGTCACAGGCCCTGAATACTCACATCAATTCGTTAAATTACTCGGAAGCGGCGCACAATATGGCTGCAGTATCAGCTATCGCGTGCAAGATGCTGCTGGTGGAATTGCGCAGGTGGTTGGGATGGCCGAAGACTTCGCGGGCTACGACAACTTGACCGTCATTCTGGGGGACAACATCTTCGAAGATTCATTCCGCGAAGAGATCCAATCCTTCAAAGGCGGCGCCATGGCCTTCTACAAACCCGTCTCAGACCCACACCGTTTTGGCGTCATGGAGATGAACGACCAAGGTCAGGTGCTCTCGATTGAAGAAAAGCCTAAGCAACCAAAATCGAACTTCGCCCAAGCAGGTCTCTATATTTACGATAGCGCCGTCTTCGACATCGTGAAGACCCTCAAACCCTCTGGACGTGGGGAGCTCGAAATCGTGGATGTAAACAATTATTATCTGAAGCAAGGAAAACTCGTCGCAAAGCCCGTGAAAGGCTTCTGGTCCGACGCAGGAACCTTCCCAAGCATGAAGCGTGCGACGGAATTCTTCTCCAGTCGCGACGGAGGCTAGCCGAAGATCGAACGAGTTGGACACCCTGCCGAGAACTCGTCATCATAGGGGGCATGTCGAAACATAAGCTCGTTCTTCTGGGAGGTGGATTTGCGGGGACGTGGATTGCCACCCACGCCGTCCCAGCGCATGCGGATGTACTCGAAGTGACGCTCATTTCGGAAGAACCGCTGTTTACCTTCAGCCCCCTCCTGATCAACGGACTTGCAGGTGACCTTGAACCAAAAAACTTCACGCTGGATTTAACGAAACTCGCGTCCGAACGCGGGTTTCGTTTTATCCAAGGAACAATCGATCAGATTAACCGTGAAACGTGTACCGTCCATATCAGCCAGCGAAACGGCACTCCGATCGAAGTCGCCTACGATAGCGCGGTCCTTGCAACGGGAGCAAAGGCAAACTTCTTTGGCATTCCGGGACTCCAAGAAGAATCGTTTGCGCTCAAAGAACTCAGCGATATCGACCGGCTGATCGTCCATCTCGCAGAGACGCTCGTCCGCGCCTCCAAGGTTTGGACGGACGAAGAGAAGAAACGCATTTTATCGTTCGTAATCGTCGGCGGTGGACCAACAGGTGTCGAACTCCTCGGAGCGATGCAGGAACGCCTGAAGTATCTGGCCTACGAACGCGGACTTGAACAGTTACTCCCACTCGTCCAGATCACACTTATCGAAGGCAGCAAAAGCTTGTTTTCTGGGTTTCCAGATGATCTCTGCCGACAGAGTGAAGAGATCTTAAAAAAGAGTGGCGTAGACGTACGCTGTAACCTGACCGTAAGCGGCGCAGAGAAAGGCCTGCTCACCTTTGCTGATCATTCAACCTTGAGTTATGGAACGCTCATCTGGGCAGCCGGGGTAAAAGCGATCACGCCTCCGATCGAGCCCGCGTTCCCTCCTGGACCCCTAAAATCTGACGCGTTCCTTCAGCTCGACGAGCACCTCTATGGCGCGGGCGATGCGATCCTCTACGAGCAGGGTGGTGTGCGAGCTCCAAAAAATGCACAATCCGCCCTGCACATGGCTCAGGATGTACTCACGAACGTCCTCCGACGTATCAAAGGTCAGCCTCCAGTCGCCCCTAGCCGCCAACAGATGGCTGCCCTTGTCACCGTGCTTCAGACGGGCTTCTTTCGACTTGGGACACACGTCCTCCAGGGTCGCTGGATTCATCCATTTCGAAAAGCCCTTTATCGTCTCCGATTGTGGCAAATAAAAAGCGGACACTAAATCGATTCCATGGTTCTCTCCCCCGATCAGGCAAAAGCCGTTCAACAACTCTATCGCTGGTTCAAGGAGGGTAAAGATCAAACCATCACGCTTGGTGGCTATGCCGGAACTGGAAAAACAACGCTCGCTTCGGTGCTGCGCTGGGTGTTAAACGAACGTCACGCAGACTTGTCTGTGGCTTTTTGCGCCTTCACGGGCAAAGCGACGCACGTCTTACGCCAACGACTAGAAGCCGCGGAGATGCTTCTCCCCCAAGACACCTGCTCCACCCTCCACGCGCTCCTCTACGTGCCACACGTATCAAAAGAGGGAGCAATCATCGGCTGGCACCGAGCGAAAGAGGTAGAAGCGAATCTGATCATTGTCGACGAGGCGAGTATGGTGACTGAAGATCTGTGGCGCGACTTGGTCAGCTTGAACGTGCCGATTATCGCGATTGGCGATCACGGACAGCTTCCACCGGTTGGAGGCTCATTTAATTTGGTTCAGGATCCAAAAATTCGTCTCGAGCAAATTCACCGCCAGGCGGCAGGCAATCCCATCCTGACACTCGCCGAAGCAGCGCGAACCACGGGACGCATCGCCCCAGGGAAATACGGTAAAGGCATCGAAAAGCTGAGCTACGCCAACGAAGATGGCGATCGGATTCGCGACCTCACGGACGAACTCCTGTCCTCAAAAAAAGATGTGCTTATTCTCTGCGGACGAAATACGACGCGTCAGAAACTAAATGCTGCCGCTCGCGCCACGCTCGGCTTTGAAACAGGCGATCCCGAAGGCGGCGATAAAGTTGTCTGCTTGAAGAACTCGTACGCGATTATTGGTCAACCGCTGTATAACGGGATGATTGGCACGATCGAGAGTCTGAACGAAGATGGCGAACACTGGTACGACGCGACGATCTCTTTCCCTGGAGAAGAACGTGAATTCAGTGGCCTCATCTCACGCCACCAATTCGGCAAAGATACGGTCCTCGATACCGTCGAAGGCCTTTCCCCAAAACAGATTGGGGAACGCTTTGATTTTGGCTACGCCCTCACGGTTCACAAAGCCCAAGGTAGCCAAGCGGATACGGTCCTGCTATTCGAAGAACGCTTCCAAAAAATGAGCGATGATGACTGGAAACGTTGGCTCTATACCGCCGTCACCCGTGCAAAAAAACGGTTGTATATTGTGGGAGAATAGGGAAAACGAGCCTTAAAGCGCCTCATTCACGCCTTGACCTCATCAGCCTCGTCCGATACTATCGGGCCACAATTTACACCCCATTCCGAGATCGTCTAATGGTAGGACTCCTGCCTCTGGAGCAGGGTATCTTGGTTCGAATCCAAGTCTCGGAGCCATGAAAAAGCCACGCTAGAAGCGTGGCTTTTTGTATTTTATGACTATCCTGGCGTGGAGAGACCTGGTTTTTTTGAAGGCGGAACTTTTTCCGCAAACTCATTTTTATAACGTATCCATCTTGGAAGGATCACACTCGTCCCACCCCGGTCGGATGCGCTCTTTGCTTTTATACAGATGTCTTTGAGGCGAAGCTGAATGACACAGGGGCGCCTACTGATAGTGTTTGCCGCCTACGTGTATGGTAAATTTCTCGTACTATGAGACAAGAGTTCAAGAACATGGCAAAAAACTACGTTCATGATGAGGATCTCGAAAGACACGAAGAGATGCTCCGTCTCTCAAAGGAGATGAAGACTCTTGTAGATCGATGCGAAAAGGCGACGTATAGCGATAGCCTACCCGAAGCTGAACGTGAAGCCGGCCTCGAGTATCTCAAATCACACGTAGAAGTCCTCAAACAGGCCATTTCTCACCCACAGCTTAAGACGCACGTTCAAATTCTCCTCGCGAATCTCGTGTATCTTCGTGACGCAAGAGCAAAGTCACCTATGGCAAAAAGAAATTATGAGTGCGCACTAGAGCTCATTCAATCTATTGGAATTGACCCGCTCATCCTTTCACTGAAAGACCACCTCTTTGATCGATATGACCGCCGCATTTCGCTCGTCGCTACGCTATTCGACCTGCCTGTAAAAAATTACGCGACTAAAGAAATACTCGCGGATTCGCTTATGAAACAGGTTCGTCGTTCTCGCGACCCTCAAACGATTTGTAAGTACCTTGAGACCATCCATCGGGCACATCAGCCGCATGTCATACACTATATCGAGGAGGTGCTCGAGAACTATAAACTTCCTTACGATCCCATCATTGATCTTTGGCGATTCTCTGAGCAGAATCCATCGGATCCAATGAGACTTAATGCCGATCATTTTTTAGCTGTAATGGAATTGGAAAAAGCGCACCCCGGCCTATGCTCATTCTTGTGGGAAAATTTTGGAATCGT
>CAZRJW010000006.1:14322-17071 GCA_964600845.1 uncultured Gammaproteobacteria bacterium
TGGAAAAAGCGCACCCCGGCCTATGCTCATTCTTGTGGGAAAATTTTGGAATCGTATTTTTTGGACGCTATCCCAAGGAGGTCCTAATTGCTCAACGAGCCGAGGCTGAATCAATGCAACCGTATGGAGTTATTCTGTATGCCCACGATGACCACAATGGAGCGTTTAACTATCCACATCGCATTCAGGACTTCTACAATCAAATAAAGGGCCAGCTTCATCTACGCATTGTCGAAGCACCCTCTCTGTTAGGGGCAGTGCGAGCCCTCGTTCGACTAAATCAACGGTACTACCAAAATGGAAAGGGGCACAAAATACAGTTCATCGATATCGGTGGGCACGGAACGCCTGACAAGATCCAACTTGGCGAGCAAGACACAGACGGAAGCCATATTCAGCTAGCTGACCTTGAGCGTGCCGGCGCAGAGCGTATTCGCGCTTACTTTGAAGAGGATGCAACGGCAATACTGGAATCTTGTTCAACCGGTGAAGAAGATGGCATCGGACAAAAACTCTCGTCACTCTTAGATGGAATGAAAGTGATCGCCCCAAAGATTCCCGCAGGAACAGAAAAGATTTCTGCTACAAAAGATGCATCCGGGAAATGGAAATTTGACGCGACCTACACAGTCGATGGCGTAAAAGCCGTCTACAAAAAAGGGGCGCAGAGTAGATAATATCCCGTGCGCCCCACTCGCCGTTTTTGCTACCACCTCGGTCTAACACAGAGCCCTATCTCTGCACATATCCCAGCATGCGGGCTGCCACCTAGTGGATTCATGCGTGGATTGTGCCCTATACACCCATAGAACGAGCCCACCCTACCGGCCAATATTCGCGGACGAATGATTTATTTCAAAGATGGTATACTCCACCCATCTTATGCGTTCATTTACAACAAGTCTCTCGCTGGCTGTCGGTTTTGTTGCAGCCCTGTGTGTTCTCGTGCCATTTTTCCCTGCTCAAGCTGCCCCAGGACAAGTGCGCGCCACGATCCTGGATGAAGTTCGTCTGCCGATCGTTGATGCCACTATTGAGGTAACGTGTGACGGAAGTACATATGCGAGTCTCGGCACGACAAGCGCGACCGGGACCGTCGTCGGTGATCCAACGATTGGGACAACGTGTATCAACGGAAGCCCTCTTTTATTTCGAGTTTCTAGCAGTACATTCGTAACACAGCGCTATCCAGTCGTGGGATATACCCTTCTCCCCTACTACACCAGTGTCGATCCGGGAGACGCGAGCTCAACGATCAGCGGTTCAACGAACGTTTTTGCCTTTGGAGTTGAGACGACGAGCACCTATGCCATGAGCGTCTGGAATGCGGATGGAGACGCAAGTTTCCTCCCCTTCCCAACCGGAATTCCGGACCACACATTCACCTCTTCAACATTAGCCTTTGACTGGGGCAACAATACCTCTCCCTACGCGGGGATCAACGCAACGGACTGGTTCGTTGAAGCAACAAAAACAGTGACGCTTGACACCGGTTGGTACGAGTTTGATCTCGCGAGTGATGATGGAACGATCTTAACGCTTGATGGAACAACCCTCATCAACAACTACGACCTGCAACCTTTGCCAAGCAGACCTAAAGTAAAACGCGTGCATGTGAGTGCCGGAGTTCATACGATCAATATTAAGTACTACGAGCACGATGGTTTCGCTGCCTTGTATTTCAGCTTCTATCCCATTGAGGCGCCCAATGCCCCAGTGATAGAAATCGGATCCCGTGTTTCATCCCCTTTGAATAATCGCCTCGTACCTTCGCTCGGTCTACATACCGATACAGCCGGCAGCGTCACTTTCGGCGGAAGCTGTACCTCGACTGATTCGATCACAATCGGCGTTGGAACAAGTACCGTAAGCATGGATAGCCTTCCGAACGGCACATACAACGACTGTACGCTGACCGTCACAGATCCTGACACAACCTACGCGACGCAGATTGCCATTCCTTCATTTACCGTCGCAACGCCCATCCCGATCCACCTCACAACCTGCGCAGAACTCCAAGCAATTGATGCGACGAGCACCAATTATGCGGAGGATTTTATTCTCGATAACGATATCGACTGTGACGGTGTCCCGGTAGCCCCGCTTGATTGGTCTCAAGCTTACATTGGGACGTTCGATGGGAACGGGTATACCATCGAAAATTTTGAAATGGTTAGTCTTGGCAGCTACGATGGGTTGTTTTCCGAAATTAATGGAGGGACGGTAAAAGATCTCAACATCGGCCCTGGGGAAATTCAAGGAGGGATGTCTGCAGGAGCTATTGCTGGATATGCGACAGACATTACCCTTACGAATGTTTCCAGCAGTCTTGATGTGATCTCAGATCCTGGCTTCATAGGCACAGGAGGGTTGATCGGAGAGTTAACGCTTTCAAATGGCGAAGAAACCACATGGTCAAACGTGACGGTACATAACAGCACCATCCAAGGATGGCGCTATGTCGGTGGCCTCGTCGGTAGGCTCGACATAGCAGCTAGCTCCACCCTTTCCGTTTCTAACGCCCACGTTACAGGAGACATGAGTCCCAGCATGTTCTTTCCGTTCTCTCAGTACCAGGGTGGACTCTTTGGAATGGTGAGCCTGAACTCCACGAGCAGTCTTTTGATCGCTCGCTCCAGCGTCTCTAGCACCTTAGATCTTGGCTCGGGTGGTTCATACGGTGGCGGTTTTATTGGCTCGCTCGGCGCTAGTACGTATGGGCCGGTTTCCCTCACCATTTCACATTCAA
>CAZRJW010000006.1:17171-48431 GCA_964600845.1 uncultured Gammaproteobacteria bacterium
GGCTCGCTCGGCGCTAGTACGTATGGGCCGGTTTCCCTCACCATTTCACATTCAAGCTCATCCGGGAGCCTATCTGGCGGCCAGATACTTGGTGGATTTATTGGGAACCTTTCTACTTCCGATGGGGGCTCCGCTCACACGATCGACATCAGCAACAACCAGACCTCCATGGCAGTCACTGGGAGAACAACGAATATTGGAGGATTTATTGGTCGCCTTGATAACACATTCACCAGCGCCGTTTATTCAACCATCTCCCTCGATTCGAATAGCGCATCTGGAGATGTCATCGGGGGTGGGAATGTAGGTGGGTTCCTCGGTGGATCGAGCGGATCCGGAGCGGGTACTACTATTCAACATGCCCAGGGAACCGGTGGGCTGACAATTACGAACAGCAGCTCGAGTGGCGATGTAACGGGAAACACTCTCAGCGATAACGCTTCAAACGCGGGTGGCTTCGTAGGATACCTTTCTTGTAAATCAGAAAACGACACGCAATTTGCCGCGTGTTCTCTTCGCCAAAACTCGGCAAGCGGAAATGTCTCGGGATATCGCTACGTCGGTGGCTTTATGGGGCAGCTTGATGGAGATATTAACCTAGAAGACATTTACTCTACTGGAAATGTAACGGGTGCACGTGACACCGGAGGACTCCTTGGAGCCCTCAACTCCTCTCTTTCTTACGCCAACCTGAGCCGTGCCTATGCATCCAGTACCGTTACCACGAGTGGCGGATCACCTTCGAACGTAGCCGGCTTGATTGGCTCGGTTCAAAGCAGTAACAGCAACACAACGATCGACCACGTCTTCGCAATCGCAGGCCTGAGCGATCCAAGTGCTTCAGCGCGTCTTGGGTGGATGATTGGCACCCTCTCGGGAGTGACGCCTACCGACCTCGCCTACAGCCCAGTCTCAGGTTCAGCGACTGCCTGTGTTCAAAGCACCGAATCGATCAATTGCACGGGACGTACCGACATCACCTCCTTCTACACAACGACCAGCACACCTATGGATAGCTGGGATTTTTCCGATGTCTGGCAGGACCACGCAAGCGCCTATCCCACCCTGCGTTTCAGTTCCATCACAACAGATACAGAGGATCCAACGATCTCCTATATTACCGCTCTGCCCTCAATCGATAGTGCGCAGATAGATTGGACAACGAATGAACCCGCTTCATCAAACATCGCTTACAGCACAGACAGTTCATACAGCTCTTCTGCTGGAATAAGCGATACATCTCCTCGCACGCTTCGCCATCGAGCCACGATCACTCGGCTCCTCCCCTGCCAGGCATACAACTTCCGAGCCATTTCAGCCGATCGATATGGGAATACTCGCACAAGTGCCGGATCAACCTTCACGACACTCGGTTGCGGCGGAGGCGGATCAGCCTCGCGCGGATCAGCGGGTGGGGGCGGTGGTGGAGGGGGCGGGAGCATGGGCGTAAGCGACTGGATCGTTATCACCCCTGTTCAGAATCTTCTCGCTTCAAGCTCGTCTTCCTCAGTATCGACGACCCAAGCCTCTCTTCCAGTCATCGACACACCCCCGATCCAGCCCGTGTCGAGTCCGGCGGGACCTTCACTGCCAGCTCGTCAGTGTTTCAACTACACCTTCACAAAGGATCTTAAACTCGGGGCAAGTTCACCCGACGTCAAACAACTCCAGATCTTCTTGAATCGCAACGCGGCCCCGATCGCCCTGAGTGGCCCTGGAGCACTTGGGAATGAGA
Source organism: uncultured Gammaproteobacteria bacterium (assembly GCA_964600845.1). GTDB lineage: Bacteria > Patescibacteriota > Patescibacteriia > 2-12-FULL-60-25 > 2-12-FULL-60-25 > JAGOTP01. The sequence goes on from CAZRJW010000006.1 coordinate 18,907, forward strand.
CGACCTATTTCGGCCCAAGCACCAAACGAGCTCTCGCAACCTTCCAGCGCGCCCGCCAACTCCGAAGCGATGGGAACTTCACAAGTGCCACACGCGCACTCGTCCAGAGTCTTATGCAGCCCGTCGCCTGTCCGGTTGCCCAAGCGTTCACACGCAACTTGCGGTCAGGGATGAGCGGCTCCGATGTACGCACCCTGCAGCGCTTCTTGAAGGTAAGCGAAACCAGCTTCTTTGGCCCAGCAACCAAAAAAGCGCTTCAAGCCTTTCAAAAAGGGCGCGCGCTCCCAACCACGGGGACGCTCGACACCACAACACGAGCACTCTTGAATACGCTGGTAAAGACCTAACACGAGACAGACGTAGATCGACCTTAACAAAACCAGCCCACTCACGGGCTGGTTTTGAGATATAATCAACGAGGTTCCTACAACGAAAATGAGCCCTATTCAAAAGACCGCCACCGGGCGGTCTTTTCGTCGATTCTTATTTTTGATCTTAACGTCCGTTAATCGCTTGAGGGGTGGCTGGAAGCTGGTTATCCCCTCCCGCAGCACAGGCCGTCTTCACGTCGCGTAACTGGACCTCGAGCGTGTTCAAACGTTCGACCAAGCGGTCCACTTCGGACTGAACGACAATCGCCGTCCCGGCTGTGGAACTCACCGAGCTCGCTTCCACCGAGCTATAGGCGATCGCCCCCGTCAATACGACAGCCAAACCGCTCACGATAGCCGCTGCCCAAACATGATTCACTCCACGAGCTGCATGACCTGTATGGTGTTCCGCAATCGAAGTCGTTGGACCGGCATAGTGCACATTGCAGCTAACACCGCAGGCAGAATGGCCGCAAACGGCGCTCATCTGCTGGTCAGGGGTAGCCGAAAGACTATCGTCCATGACGAGAGGGGCAGAGCGGCGGCGGATCGTGCGGCGCTTGAGAGGCTTGGCATCCATAGGAAAGAGCGAGGAGGGGGAAGAATTAAGGATTTGCATCAAGGATACCATACGGACGAAAACACCGACAACTGGTTGACGGAGCGCAGGGTCTCCGCTATGATTTCGACGTTCAAAACCCACGCGCGTATAGCTCAGTTGGTTAGAGCGCCACATTGACATTGTGGAGGTCTCTGGTTCGAATCCAGATACGCGCACCATATAAAACCCCTCGTTTACACGAGGGGTTTTATATTCTATCTGATAATACCGTTATTGTTTCATGAATAACTTCGCGATCCCCTTTTGCTCAACCAGCTTCCAGCCCGGCATGTCAAACGCAAAACTAATCACTCGCGCCCCTGGCTTCGCCTGCCTGTTTAACTGCGCTTCGAGTCGTGGCATCAGGCGAATCAATTGGAAGACACACAAGACGTCGAACTTAGACAAATCTTCATGAAAAAAGTTTTTCCGGAGAATCGTGGCACGATCTTTGAAGTGGCGAACGCGATAGCGCGAAATCCAAGCTAGCACAGGACTAATTTCGTAGCCCACAACATTCGCCCCCTGTTCAAGCGCCCCGAGCAAGATCCGACCATCACCACACCCTAGGTCAGCCATCCACTCGCCAGGCACAATCTTCGCGAGACTCATCGCATCCTTGATATCTCTCTTTCGGACAGGCACATACGGAGCCCCGGCAAAGAGGCCACCAAAGGAACGACCGATCAAAAAGGTGCCACCGAGAATGATCCCCAGGGAGAGAGTGGTAAAAAAGAGTTCGCGGAGGCTACTCATAGCGCAGGGCTTCAATCGGAGAAAGTGTAGCCGCTTTGCGCGCAGGATAATAGCCGAAGACCAACCCAATCACCGTCGAAACAACGGTTGCAAGGAGAATCGCATCCCCTGGGAAGATCAAACTCCAACCCGTTTGGAACTGAGAAATAATCGCAATCCCCCCGTACGATAGCACCAGCCCCACAAGAATCCCTATCACACCCCCTACAAAGGTGAGACAAACCGCTTCAATCACAAACTGACCCAAGATATCGCTGCGTTTTGCTCCGATCGACTTTCTCAATCCAATCTCACGCGTGCGCTCAGTCACGGTAACAAGCATGATATTCATGATGCCGATTCCCCCTACAATCAACGAAATTCCGGCAACAGACGCGAGAAGAATCTGAAGAACCTGTCCGATCGCTCCAGCGCTTCGAATCGCATCCTCTTGTGAGGCGACTCGAAAATCATCCTTCGAGAGAAGGGCTGCCGGATTATCGATTCGATGCGTGTCGCGCAACGTGATCCGCGTACGTTCCATCGCATCACGAACAGCCACCCCAGAAACCGGCTTGAGCGAGATAAAATTCAAATTCGTTCGATTGTACTGTTCAAGTGCTGTCGTGAACGGAATATACACCTGATCATCAACGTTACTAAAGAATCGCGTCCCTCCCGGTTCCATCACTCCGATCACACGATAGGATTTTTTTCCAAGTCGAATAGACTGTCCAATTGGCTCAATCGTCCCAAACATCCGCTTCGCAATCGCTGGCCCCATCACCATCACGGCGCGACGCGAGACAATATCATCTTCAGAAAAGAACCGACCCAGCGCAGGACGCACGGAGTACACAGCGACCTCCTCTGGAGCGCTTCCGCTCACTTGAGCTAATACATTCACCGAGTCAACCGTGAGTAGATCGCTCACGATCACTGAGGGAGTCGCCGTCTTTACCCATGGGAGTTTACGCAATGCGTAATAATCATCCGGTGTGAGACTTTCTTTAATCCCGTTACTCGGCGGACCGCCCTCTCTCGTATCCCCACGTCCGTTTGCGACAAAAATCATGTCAGATCCAAATGAAGCGATCTGCGATAAGAGATACCCTTCTGCCGCTTGTCCAACGGATAACATCACGATCACGGAAGCGATCCCGATCACAATTCCCAACATGGTCAGTGCTGCGCGTCCACGCGTACGACGAATACTTTCTTGTGCAATAACAAAGAGATCTCGAAGTTTCATATTATTCGTGGCGTAATGCTTCAATAGGACTCAGAGCAGACGCGCTTCGCGCTGGTGCGTATCCAAAAACGATTCCAATTGCCGTGGAAACACCGAGTCCAAGGATGACGCCCTTGGAGGAAATACCAAAGGTCCAGCCAGACTGGAAAGAAGAGATGGCCACGATCGCAAGCCAGGTCAGTCCAATACCAAGGATGATCCCAATAATTCCCCCAAGCGTCGTAAGAACAACCGCTTCCACCAAAAATTGTCCCAGAATATCTCCCCGACGTGCACCGATTGATTTTCGCAACCCAATTTCTTTAATACGCTCTGTCACGGTCACATACATGATGTTCATGATTCCAATTCCACCGACAACCAGCGAAATTGCTGCGATCGACGCCAGTAAAATCTGAAGAATGCTGGTAATCTGCTGTGTATTTCGAATCGCATCATCCTGCGTCTGAATATGGAAGTCGTCGTCGTTTATGTCTGTAATATTATGACGATCTCGTACAAACTCCTCTGTTCGACGAATCGCATCACTCAAAGCCAAGTTCGTCTTCAACGAAATACCTTGAACAAATTTACGATTATAGACATCCAACGCGGAAGACACAGGAATATAGACTCGTTTATCTAGATCTTGAAACGACTTCGTTCCCGCCTCCTCCATGACACCTGTGATACGAAACAGTTGTTTATTCAGACTGATCGTTTTTCCGATCGGATCCTCCTGACCAAACGCTGACTTCGCAACCTTCCAACCCAGCACCGCAACGCGTGCGCGACCATCGAGCTCGGTTTCTGTAAAAAATTGTCCCTGAGCAACTTGTAAGCCATAAATCGCAAGTTCATCCGGCGACGTGCCTGCGACGGATACCGCCACGTCATCCCCATTGATACGCGCCACATCATTCAGCGTCACTCCCGCGACAACCTCCGTCACCCACGGTGCTCGCTGAAGATCCTGGTAATCTTTGAAGGTGAGTGACTGCTTCACGAACGCGGTCGGGGTTGAGCCCGAAGACGGCTCCTTTGGGCCGTTTGCAATCTGGACAAGATCCGATCCAAAGACCGCCACTTGATCAATGATATACCGCTGTGCAGCCTCACCAATCGACAATACTAAGATGACCGAGAGAATTCCGATCACGATTCCCAACATTGTGAGCACCGATCGACTCCCGGCACGAAGCAAGCTCTTAAAGGCGCTTCCGATGAGATCCCTGATCTTCATAGAAGCGTTTTATTTTATTAACGCGTCTTCGCCTAATCTGCGACGATTCGGAACAGGGCGATCCGAGAGAAGCAATCCATCTTTCAGCGTCAGAATCCGTTCCGCGTATTCTGACGTATACGTTTCGTGAGTAACTAAAATAATCGTGTGCCCCTCTTCTAAATTCAATTTAAGCAGCATGTCCATCACCTGCTTCCCTGATTTTGAATCAAGGTTTCCCGTTGGTTCATCCGCGAAAATCACTGCCGGATTTCGAACTAAGGCACGAGCAATCGCCACACGTTGACGTTCTCCTCCGGATAACTGGTTCGAGAGGTTCTCTGTCCGATGCGTCAGTCCTACCGTTGCGATGGCTTTTTTCGCAAGCGCAACGCGCTTGGCGACAGGCACTTCAGAATACAGAAGGGGCAGCATCACGTTCTCGAGAACTGAAGTCTTCGGAAGCAGGTTAAAGGCCTGAAAAATGAATCCGATCTTTTCCCCACGGAGCGTCGAAAGCTCATCATCCTCGAGGCCGGATACTTTTTTTCCGTCGAACAAGAATTCGCCGCTCGAAGGAGTATCGAGCAGACCTAAGATTTGCATCAAGGTCGATTTCCCCGATCCCGAAGGCCCCATGATCGAGACAAACTCCCCTCGAGGAATCGTGAAGGAGACTCCATGCAGCACCTGCGTTTCAACATCTTCGTTCACATAGGCCTTTTTCAGATCCGATATTTCAATAACGTTCTCAGCCTTTTTCATAATGATCAAAAAAGAAGGCGCTGATTATTTAGTTGCCGATTCTTTTTGACGAGTCGCGTACTCATCCGCCGTGAGCTCCCCTACAATCACCTGCTCTCCTTCAGAAACGCCCGAGACAACTTCGATACGCGCTTCATCTGCACGAAGACCCGTCACAACAAAACGATTCTCAGGCACACCATTCACCAACACTTGAATGGAGGGCTTCCCATCTACCTGACGAACAGCGCGCGATGGAATGGTAAGCGTTGTCGCCGGACGTTCTGCGGTGAGAATGGTAACATTTGCCGTCATTCCAGGTTTTACGTCCTTTCCCTGCGTATCGATTCCGACGATTGCTTTATAGTAGACCGCGTCTTGGACCTTTGTTTGATCGGGATATTCTGATACCACCGTTCCTGAGAAGGGCTGGGTATCTCCAAATGAATCGAGTGTCGTGGTGGCAGACTGTCCAACATTCACTTTCGCAATATCCGATTCTGGAATCAGTGTTTCAATCGTAAACTTTTCTTCCGCAATCATTCCGATCACTTTTGCTCCGGCCATAATCTGCTCTCCAATCTTTGGGTTTACCTCTGTCACCACACCATCGACCGGCGCGATAATCTGCGTATCATTCAAACGCTCTGTGGCCTGCGTATAGGCCGTTTGCGCATCTTGCACCTGGGCACGGAGCGCACCTAAGTCGACCGCACGTGGCGGTGCTTTCCGCTGATCAAGACTCGCCTGAGCAGACGCGACGACTGTCGCTTGGATCTGAACAGCGGACTCTGCGGCGCGCACTTTATTCGTGCGACCTGTTTCCGCGATGCGTACATTCGCCTTTGCCGTTTCAACCGCGTTTCGCAATTGATCGATACTTGTCGTACGAGCCAATTCATTTCCTGTTGCGAGCTGCAGCGCAGAGGTGACCGTTGTCAGCTGCGCGCCCACAGAAGCACGATCTCCATCGATAAGAGATTTCTTCGTAGCGATTTCTGTAGCCGTGAAGTTGGCGGAGGCAACCGTCGCCGTCAACGCACGCTGCACGAGATCCAAATAGCGTTGTGTTTTCTCAAGCGCATCTTTCACTGTTTCCGCCGCTTGGCGAACTTGCGCATTTGTCGCCTGAGCGGGCAATCCACGCACACTCACAAAGGCTGCATCGCGCGCCGCCTTTGCAGCTGGGTACAAGTTCTTTGCCCCCTGAAGCGAAACGGAGTCCCCTGCACCTAACGTCTGAAAATAGCGATAGCTCTCTGACTGGTTATCAACCCCAAGAAGGATATCTCCATCCGCCAATCCAGTCTGGATAGGACCTACTGCATTCTGAAGAGAATTCTTCAAAGAGACATATCCATTCACCACCGTCTCATCATTCGAGTTCAGGGCGTTGTCTAAATTCTTCTGGGCCGTATCTACCGCAATCGTGGCAATATTATATTCATCCTCGACCGAACGCTTGGTCGCTTCAAGGTCATTCACCGCTTTCTGGTAGTTCGCTTTTGCCTGGTCGACGCTCGCCTGAGCAATACGAATCGTCTCCGCAGTTTCACCCGCTTCACGCGCACGCAAATTCGCCAACGCCAACGACACAGTTGAAGCAGCTCGGCGCACGTTCAGCTGTGCGTCGGTTGAATCAACGGTTGCGAGAATATCGCCTTTTTTGATCCGCGCACCAACCGTGACGGGCAACGCAACAATCTTCCCTCCATTTTTAAAAGACAAATCGATACGCGCTTGAGGCACAACCTGCCCCGTCGCTTCAACCGTCTGTTTCACGGCACCCTGTGTGACGGGCTGTGTGTCATAGAATGGTCCCTTTGGGGCCTTACTGCGTCCATAGGCGTAACCTCCCACCAACAAAACGAGCACGATAACGGCCCAGACACGCTTCTTCTTTAAGATCGTTGGGAATGTCATATAAATAGAGGGTATGAGAGAGGAACTTCTTGTAGTCACTTAGCGGAGGGTTTCTGTCAGCTGGCGCGTCATCATATCAAGCATCGACTGCATCTTTTCAACCGGGAAAATAATAATCGGACCGCCTGGCTGATTCATCACGAGAAGTCTTGCGCCAGGCTTGAGCTTCAACCGCTCTCGAATATCCTTCGGAACAACTAACTGACCGCGCTCGCCAAGCACGGTGGCGCCCATGAGGTGCCCGTCATCTGAGCAGTCTCCTTTTGGAGCTCTCGGCTTTTTGGAGAGCGGGGGGAGCGAAGACTTGAGTGGTTTCGTAGGTTTCATAAAAAGGAGAGGATGATAAGTAGGAATAGTAGGAAAAGAATGATTTTCTGTCAATAAACTCGACAATGAAGCCAAATTCTGGTGGAATTGCCCCATGCACACGCGTGAGTACGACTACGAGCTCCCAACCGACCGGATCGCTCAACACCCACTCGAAGATCGCCTATCCGCCAAACTCCTCTCTCTTCCACGAGAGCAGGGAGACCTTCAGGATCTCCATATTCGTGATCTACCGAATCTTCTTCAGGCAGGAGACCTCCTCGTTTTTAATGACAGCAAAGTCTTTCGTGCACGCCTCCAAGCAACACGCACCGGAGGAACAGCGCCATTTGAAGTCTTCCTCCTTCGACCAGAAGGCAATTGCTGGTTTGCACTCATCAAACATTCAAAGCGTCTCTCGGTCGGAGAAACGATTTTGCTTCCAGAACAAACCACTGCCCGCATCATCGCAAAAGAAGCGGATGGCGTGATTCGTCTAGAGATTAATAAAGAGACGCGTGATGTGTTCGCTTTGTGCGATCGAACCGGAGAGGTTCCAACTCCTCCCTACGTGGAAGAGACGCTTACAGATCCAAGCTCGTATCAAACAGTTTACGCTAAACATGTTGGCTCCGTCGCCGCTCCAACCGCCGGCTTCCACTTCACGCAAGCGCTCTTAGACGAATTACACGCGAAGGGAGTGAAGACGGCTTTCATTACGCTCCATGTCGGCCTAGGGACCTTCCGACCCATGCAAGACGGCACGCTCGATGAACATGTCATGCATACCGAATGGGTGTCTGTCTCTGAAGAAACGGTGAACCTCATCAACGAAACAAAAGCGTCCGGTGGGCGCGTGATCGCCGTTGGTACAACAAGCACACGCTCGCTCGAAAGCGCTGCTCAAACGGGAACACTCGCGCCATTCGAAGGGATGACGAATTTATTTATTCGTCCCGGCTATACCTTTCACGTGATCGACGGGCTGATCACCAATTTTCATCTTCCTAAGTCAACTCTGATGGTTTTAGTGAGCGCACTCGCTGGACGAGAACGCGTCCTCGCCGCCTACCAACACGCGATTGAAAATAACTATCGCTTTTATTCATTTGGAGACGCGATGTTGATTGTCTAAGCGATCTGCTATCATTATATTACTATGGCCTATACCCGCCCGCCTCGTTCCCCTGCCTGGGAAGATCGAAACAAACGCGCACGAAATACCCCGTATCGAGGCACACGTCGGCCACAATCCACCGCAAAACCGGCTTCTCCCACGAGCTGGAACAATGTCGCGAACTGGTATTCGGATCATTTATCTGTAGGGGGAACGTACCAAGCAAAAGTCATTTTTCCAGGCGCTTTACGCTTGCTCGCCCCTCAAGCGAATAAGCGCTACCTCGATATCGCCTGTGGCGAAGGTTCCTTTTTACGCCTCCTCCGAGCAAGCGTGCAGAATGTCGAACTCTATGGAGTGGATGCTGCGCCAGACCTCATCGCTCACGCAGAAACGCAAAGCAAAAACGATCAACGACTCCATCTTTTTGTAGGTGACGCGCAAAGCTTCTCTCGCGTCGTTCCCGCCAAATCCATGGATGGAGCCACCTGTCTCATGGCGATCCAGAATATCGAACAGATTGAGCCCGTCTTTGCAGAGGCTGCAAAAGCGCTCGCCCCACAGGCTCCCTTTGTGATTGTGATGAACCATCCCGCTTTCCGCGCGCCGCAACAAAGTGGCTGGGGCTGGGATGAGATGCGTAAACTCCAATACCGACGCATGGACCGCTATCTCGGCTCCTACGCACAACCAATCATCGCCCATCCTGGCTCAGCACCAGCGGTGAGAACCATTTCGTACCATCGCTCGATTTCTGCCTACGTCAGCGCACTCAGTGCCGCTGGATTTATCGTAGACGCGCTTGAAGAATGGATCTCTGACAAAGTCAGCGACTCCGGCCCACGTGCCAAAGCGGAGAATGTGGCTCGCAACGAGTTCCCTCTTTTCCTCGCGATTCGCGCACGACGGGTTTAGATTCAGGTAGGTATGATCGATCTACATGTCCCACAATCTGGCATAAATGCGTTTCAGAAACCTATTCCCCCGCTTTCAGATCTTCTCCTAGATCCAATCGTGCGGGAGTTTGTTCGTGAAAGCTTGAAAACGGTATTTGAGAACATCGGACTTGAAGATGCTGTTCGTCAGGAGGTTGTTGAACTGTGTATAGAAAAAACACTCAACAGTTCATCGCTCCTCAGCTACGAACAGGAAATGCATTCCTATTTAAAATCTAAGGGGGTATTTACAGGGCTTCCGAAAAAGACAGATGGTCGCGCAGATCGAATGGTGGAAGTGGTAAAACCATTTCTTCAGCCCGGCTCCGTGCTCGACCTGGGCTGCGGCCCAGGTGGAGTTGGAAAAACCTGTTCAGATCTTGGATATTCGGTAACACTCGCAGACGTATACGAGAGCCCATCTATCCCATCCCTCAAGCTGCCTTTTGTACAACTGAAACAAAATACACGACTCCCTTTCGACAACCAAAGCTTCGACAATGTCTTAGTATTCGCCATGCTTCATCATGTGGAAGATCCTCTTCTCATGATTCGTGAGGTCAAACGCATTCTCAGATCAAATGGACGGCTTCATCTGATTGAGACAGTGTATGGCGTGGAGCCCGAAGAGCTGTCACCTAACACGAATTCTTTAGACAAGATGTTCGCTGCATTAACCAAAGAGCAACAAAGACTAGCCACTATGTTCTTCGATTATTTCGGCAATCATGTGACTTGGTATTATACGGAAGATCCAGATAAGTACGTCCCTGTTCCGTTTAACTTCAATACGCCTTCGTTCTGGAAAGAGGAGTTCATGAAAGCGGGGTTTAATCTTATTCAGGCGCGTCCTTGGCAGATCGATCCAGCTTCAGGCGTTTATCACTATCTATTCACGTTTGAAAAGGGAGACTGATATTCTAGAGCAGTATAAAAATTGTACCGACTCCTAATATCCCGCCTTCCTACGGTTCGCGATGTGCTCGTCCAGCGTGCGACCGTAGTAGATTTTCCCCTTTTCGTCAGTCAGGAAGTAACGATACTGGGAAGGGGTAGGCTCAAGCACGGCTCGAATAGCCGCCTCGCTTGGATTCGCAATCGGTCCTGGAGGGAGGCCTTTGTTTCTATAGGTATTGTAGGCGTTCTCGATCTTTAGATCTTCAGCGGTCGACCGCGCGCGTCCAGATCTTGTAATATAATTCACCGTTGCATCGCTTTGAAGTGGCATCCCTTCACGTAACCGTCTTAAGAAAATACCCGCCACCATCTTGCGCTCATCTGGCTTTGAAACTTCTTTTTCGACAATCGACGCCAATGTAATCACTTCATCGAGTGTTTCGAGGGGCGCGCTGGCAGACGTAACTTTTTCTGTGCTTATCCGCTGTTGGAATTCTTCTAGCTGCTTCAGCACCAATCCGAGCGGCAACTGTTCACGCCAAACGCGATAGGTGTCCGGAAAAAGATAACCTTCCAAACTACGCTTGGCCGGAAGTGGCTTTAAAAAAGAAAACTTGTCTCGAAGCGACGAGTCAAACGGGGCTACATCGCCTTCTCGCCCCACGATCTGTGTAATCTCCTCCTCGCTCAGGTGCTGCTCCTCTTTTAGAAGCGCTCGGATATCCGCAATCGACCAACCTTCGATAATCCGCACACGTACCTCATCCGTTTCTGGCCCCGTCGCAAGCGTGGCTGCAATCTGTGTGAAACGCTGTCCGGGCTGAATGAGATAGGTCCCCGCCTTTGGTCGTCGCGCTGTTGAATGAATAAACCCGAACAGGCGGTACCAAACAGAGCTCGTGATCAAGCCTTCCGCTTCAAGCTTATCCGCCGTGACGCTGATGGTAGCCCCTGGTGCCAGCGTCACACGCTTCATCGCTCCGACGGCTGGCGAACCCACCCAACCTAAGAGAAATAATCGGCCCAGGAAAAGGACGATCGCTAAACCAAGAACAAGTAGCAAAAGCTTCTTACCCATGGGTATGTTCACGATAAACGGCCGTTCTACGTACAGCTGCGTGAAGCAATCGAACGATCACGACCGCTAATAAACCAACACCCGCCCCAGCAATGACGTCCGTCGGGTAATGGACTCCAACGGCCACCCGTCCAAACGCCACACCACAGGCAAGGATGAGCGGAACGATGGCCGCGCGCGGACTCTTCCAAGCAATCGCAAACGCCAATGCAAAGGCGGCCGAGGCGTGCGCAGATGGCAAGGAGTGGAGCGACAATGGGGCAGGGACAAGACGTAACACCCCCACTTCCGCCACAAACGGCCGCAATCGGCCGATCAGCTGGCTAAGCGTAAGCGCTGCATACAGCGCCATCAACATCGCGAGCCCCGCCTCTTTCGCCGCATGGCGAAGCGAGGTTCGACGCTCGGTGAATCCCAACACGATAATCCAGGCCACCTCCACAAAAATCAGCCAACGTGCGCACAAAATAGACAAAAAAATGCCTGGACGGGAATCAAGGAGCGTTTGCAGCGAGTGGATCAAGGTACCCTCAAAAGACATGTCTCCTATACTACCATCTTTGGCGGTGGGGTTTTAGGCTTGTAGGCGCACATGGACGCCAGAGGGCACTTCCAACAGAGCGGGGTCCCTGGCTTACAGATTTCTCGGCCAAACGGGATAAAGACACGATTCACCTCTCTCCAGAGGGCTTTTGGGATCTGCCCCTTCAATTCTTCTTCGACTTTTTCAGGGGTATTCCCATTTACCCACCCCAAACGACGCGCGATGCGGTAGACATGCGTATCCACGGCGATCGCGGGGAGTTTGAACGCATACCCTAAAACACAGCTCGCCGTTTTTCGGCCGACACCAGGTAGCTCCACCAGCTCTTCCATGGTTCTCGGAACCTGTCCGGCGTGCCGCTCAATCAAAAGCTTCGCCAGTCCGTGGATCGCCCGCGCCTTTGCCCGATACAGGCCGATCGTTGAAATATGCTTTTCAATCGCTTGAGGCGTTGCCTTGGCAAAGTCTTTCAATGCTGGAAACGCTTTTCGCAAACCTGGATAAGCCTTGATCACCTGCTCATCCCGTGTCCGAGCGGATAGAAGCGTTGCAATCAACGTATCTTCTGGGGTTCCAAAATCGACCATTCCTTTTGCGGTATAGCGTTTCGCGAGCAACTGAATCGCCTCGCTCTTTGTCATAGACCTAGATGAGAGGACTGCCTGTCATTTCTGGTGGCTGCGGAACGCCCAAGAGCTTCAGGATGGTTGGCGCCGTATCAGCCAACATCCCAATCGGACTCGTCATCGATAGGTCATCGTTTTCCATATCGCCACCCGGAGCCTTTACCCCTTCCAAGTCCTTGCTAATCACCAGGAAAGGCACGGGATTCGTCGAATGCTCTTTATCCATCTCACCCGTGATCAAATTTTTCACCTCTTCTGCATTCCCATGATCCGCCGTAATTACCACTGCTCCTCCCACAACCAACGCCGCATCCACGATTTGCCCGATCGCCTTATCAATCGCCTCGCAGGCTTTGATGGTCGCCTCTTCGCTCCCGGTATGCCCCACCATGTCCGCATTCGCGAAATTGATCGCGATAAAATCGTAGGCACCGGCGACCGTTTCCTTTACCACTCGTTCAGAAATCTGAAAAACTGACATTTCTGGTTGCTTGTCGTAGCTTGAGACGCGCGGAGACGGAATAATCGCACGTGTTTCGCCTGGGAATTCTTCTTCCTGCATTCCATTCAAAAAGAAGGTGACGTGGGCGTATTTTTCTGTTTCTGCAATATGCAGCTGCGTCAGACCAGCGTCTGAAATAACTTTCGCCAAGCACTGATCGATCAATTGCGGCGGATACGCAACCTCGATCGGCACATCTTTTTCGTATTCGGTGAAGGTCACGAAAAATAAATCTTGAAGCGTCTCACGCGGAAACTTATCAAATGCCGGCAAAACAAAGGCTTTCGCCAGCTCACGCGCGCGATCCGGACGGAAGTTGAAGAAAATAACAGAATCGCCAGACGCGATTGGCGCCACCGGTTTTCCATTCTTGGTTGTGATGACGGTTGGCAAAAACTGCTCGTCATAGACCTTGGCCGCGTAAGACGCTTGAATCGCCTCGCTGGGCGTTTGTGCAGTTGGCCCGCTCCCCTTCACCATCGCATCATACGCGAGTTGGATACGATCCCAGCGGTTGTCACGATCCATCGCATAGTAGCGACCGGAGAGAGTCGCAATCTTTCCAATCCCGACTTCGGCGATCTTTGCTTCAAGCTCTGAGATGAACCCTTGGGCCGAGTTATAAATCGCATCACGCCCGTCTAAAAAGGCATGAATCGCCACCTTAGTATAATTTTCACGCTTACAAAAATCGAGCAACGCATACAGATGCTCTTGCGAAGCGTGGACGTTTCCTTGAGAGACTAATCCCATCAGATGCAACGTGCCGTTTTTCTCTCGCGCATGCTCAACCGCCTTTTTGAAGGCTGGCTGTTCAAAAAATTCACCGGATTCAATCGACAAATTGATGCGCGGCAAGCTTTGATAAAAAATGCGTCCGGCTCCGATCGTCAGATGCCCTACCTCCGAGTTTCCCATTTCTCCCCAGGACAATCCAACGGCCGGACCATTCGCCTGAACGGTCATGGCGGGGTAGCGCGAAATAAGCCGGTGAAAAACTGGCATATTCGACTCTGCGATCGCATTTCCGAGCCCGGCTGGGGCAATACCAAAACCGTCTAAAATCAGTAAAATAACGGGCTTAAGACGAGACATAGGAAGAGCCCTATGGTAACTCCCGGGAGCATCTTTTGGTAGGGCTAGAGCTTCCAGCTAAGATAGGCTACCTGGACTTGGAGCTGCTCTGGTCGATCACGCCGATAGGAGAAATAGTACTCATCACACACCGTACATATCTCTGTATCTTCGATATGGTCTGGCGCAATCCCCAACTCAAGCGCCTGCGATAGGAGTTTCTTTGGAAGATCGATGAAGGTTTTCCCATCGCGTTTGATTCGATCCGCTTCCGCAAACGCAGACCAAACATCCATTCTCACTTCAAAATGACAGGCGCGAATCCCAGGACCAATCACCACCCGCAAATCGGCGGCCTTACAATGAAGCTTTTTCGCCATCTGGCCTAAGAGCTCCGGCAGGACACCCGCCATGACACCTCGCCACCCAGCATGACAGAGACCCGTTACACGCGTATAGGGATCAACAACGTAGACCGGAAAACAGTCCGCCCCGGTCACCGTAAGCGTACGGGATGAATCGAGCGTATAGATACCATCCATCTGCTGAAAAATAAGCGGACGCGCCTCACTTACAGGCACCTGCTGAACTCGCGTCCCATGTACACCCACAATAGCCGCTGTCCGGTCCAAAGGGATACCGAGGTTTTGAAAAAAAGCTTGTCTATTTTTGAATGCAGCTGGATCCTGAACCAACATTGAGCCATCCGCTCGAGTGGAGTAGCCATACGCAAGTCCAGGGATCTTTGAAAACAGGTGAGACTTCATAGAGCTATTCTCCTTGCTTTTCGAGGAATCGACAAGCGAAGAGAATCGCGCGGAGTCTCCAGGCGTGGAGACTCCGCTGACGATTGGTTGTGAGCGAGATCCGCTCGATTCAGGCCGCGCCCGGCGGTGGCTTCTTCTTGCCACCACTGCTCTTGTGACCGAACAGATCGACGACCTTGGATGAAGCTCGGACCACCTTCGGGTAGAGCTCAGAGAGAGGCTTCCCCTTCTCATCGCTCGTAGTATCCCGAACAACTAGTCCAGGTGCGAGCGTCGCGAGCTCCTTCCAGGCATCCTCTGCCGTCGGTACGTCCGTTGCTGGCCCAGGGTTTCTCTGAGGCCAGCCGAAGTCGGTCAACGGCCGAAACTGCGCGTGACCTGTTGAAACATGCCCCTCAAAGACCCGAAGCTGTCGCTCCGTCTTGAAGAGCGCCAGCGCCCGCAAAAGGGCACGGGCGCGATCTGTCAGCAGTGCCCCCGAATCCACTTTGGCCATACCGCCTACATGGATGCTCGGAAGCAGTAGCTGCCTCATGTGCGCGAAACGATCATTTTTGTCGTCCATCTCACTTTTCCTTTCTTCACAACCAATCTTCGAGTGTAAGCAACAAAAGAGCGACCCCATAGTATGCGGAGTCGCTCCTTGTTTGTCTAGTTTTTTCAGCAAATGTCGCTTAGATCCTGATTATTCTCGATCTGTTTCACGCGAGGTGCTTCCGTCCTTCTTCTTGAATTTTACGTTAAAAATTGGCTCGTAAGAGACGTCATCTTCCGTAATTTCTACCTCCTGACCCTTCATCAGCTGCGTTAAGGCTAAGTCCGTGAGCAGCTGCTTATCTGAATCCATGCTCGTGCGCAGCTTATCGATCTCGGCTTGTTCGCTGACAAAGTCTGCTTTCACCGCCGCTTCGATACGACGCTTCTTTTCCATCAATTTTTCTACTTCATCTTTTACTTCTTGATACGACTTGGAATGCGTAAGCGCATCCTTGTACATGTCACGTAAATCTTTCTGCTTTTTCTTAGCAGTCTGGAGGCGGCGGTAGACGTCAGCGAGAGAGGGCATAGGTTAGGTTTCGTGACGGGCAGTATACCACTGTTTCATTCCTTCAAGGACCCCTGAAAGAAAGACCGTTTCTAAAGGTGTTGTGGAAAGATCGAGCCAGGAAATTCCCGTATGTTCATCGCTTACCTTCAAGGACACATTCGGGTTATCAACAACCGCCTCAAAAAAGACGTAGAGTACGGACACCCCATCCCGCGATCGATGACGACCGACTGCGACAGGCATATCGCTCAACTCGATCTGAAGATCCGCCCCAAGCTCTTCGCGAACTTCTCGTCGGATAATACTCTGAACGGGGGTAGTGAACTCCGTATCTTCAATGCGGCCTCCTGGAAGATCATAGTAGCCTTCATACGACCCTCCCACGCGTCCATTCAACGCCAATACACAGCCATCCGCCCGACGAATAATCGCTTTTAACGAAACTTGATAGTGATCGAATGCCATAGCGATTTTGTTTAGGCTGCTTTTTTAAGATCGTCCGTTCCTAACCTCGACGTTGGTTTTAGCGCCAAAAAATAGGCTCGCGCTGCTTCAAGTGTAACCGGATACAGCTTCCGTCGCTCTTTTATCACCTCATCAGGGAAGCCAAAGTTCTCAAGACGCAACAACTCATTCATCATCGCCAGGAAGAGATAATCCCCTTTATCTTTGAGCTCTCCCAAGCGATCTAGGATCTGTTCACGGTACGGCAAAATGTCCGTTCCCGAAGAAATCATGAAGAAGCGTGCCAAGTACTTCGCAGAATGCTCGCTCGGACGAGATAAGAGAGATTCTAAAAAGGAGTGGTCCGCACGCCCTAGGAAGACATGATCGATCATTCGACCACGCGCCTGAATGCGTCGCATGAACTCATCCATCAAAAATTTCCCTCGAATTGCAGGAGACGCTACTCGCATCCCTGACTCATCTGGCGATGAGCTCGAGAACCTCTCAATGTCCATGAACAGGAAAGCGTCGACATCCGACGATGGGTGCGCATAGCCCTTTACTAACGATCCAAACAATCCAATTCCAACAACATCTGGGAAGTCCTTCTTCATCCCTTCCACAACCGCTCGCACATCTTTTGTAATCTCTCGCACCGCTGGATCTGCCGATGTCATTCCCCTGCGTCCCTCAAGATCACGTACAGCGTTTTGCCTACGGAGCGCTTTTTGTTGCTCAGCGTCTAACGAGAGCGCTGGAGTTTCGAGGGATGCCATAGAGGAGATATTCCTGGCTAGTATACTATAAATACACAACCCTCATCGCCGCCCTCAGGTTCCGTTTTAGTACATGCGTCATTTCTTCAATAATGAGACATGTGGCCGTAGGGTCTTCTCCAGAACCTGATCAAATCCAGGCAAAAGCTTCAGTTTTTTCGCTTCTTTTCTTGTGACCCAGCGATACACGCGCGACTCCCAGTCGAGCGTTATCTGATCCGTGGAAACCTCAACCAATACAGGATGAACAATCCAGGTCTTTTTGTACTTCGGTGCATCTTGATCAAACACTTCACCCAACTGCACGGACAAGATCTTAGTCGCCGGAATACCCAGCTCTTCGCGCAGTTCTTCTTTTACTTTTTGAAGAAGGCCTCGTTGGTCATCCAGGAATCCAGATACGCCATTCCAATATCCCGGATAAAAATTGAGTTCTGCACTTCTTTGCACGACAAGAATCTTTCCCTCATACGTTACAACACAATTGACCACCGGAGCCCAGCGGATGTTAGTGTAATCTGTCTGGCCTGGTCGAGGAGCAAATGTAGGACGTGGCATGTGTACGAGTGTAGCCAGAGGGGATGTCTTTTAAAAGAGGTTCTTTTTCGGAGTAACTCTAGAGTTACTCCGAAAAACCGGGGTATTTTTGAGGTGCACCCCCAGACTTCATCCTGGAACAATCCCTCTTCCATTTACCGTCACTCGATAGCAGCCCATAGACTATAAAGCTTCTCTGATCGCTACTTTATAAAGTATTACTCACTTCATTCCCAGCTGGGGTGGATTCAAATAATACCGTCTCTTTTTCAAGATACGCCCGCAAAGCCGTTTCCGTCGCTGGCGTCATGGGGGAAGGTGGGGACGCTGGATCAACCCACAACCAACCTTCACAGTGATCCGGCTCACAACACCTTGGCTCCCCACTTTTCCAATCGACGAGCACAGAGATGAGCACGTAGTGCTTTGGTGGGAAGGCTCGGACATTTGTCACACACAAAAAGCGCATATTCTGCACTCGAATATCCGCTTCTTCATGTAGCTCACGTACAACACACTCCGCAATTGATTCTAAGGGCTCTAGATGCCCACCCGGTGTCCCATATAAACCCGATCCTGGGTTCGGTCCTTTACGTTTTCCGATCAAGATCTTGTCGTCCTTCACGACAACGATATTGATACCAACTTTGGGAAGATCAGACATAGCGAGCTGCTCTACAGTATACATGGAAAAATCATCCTCCTTTTTGCACCAACCAGATTTTTTTCAAAAAAGGGAACGTGAGAGAAGATAAAAAGAAACCTAACGTTGGAATGATCGCATCCACCCAAGGACGTGCAGCTCCTATTCTCCAGAATAGGAGATTCATCACCAGGTACGTTAACGCAAGAATACCTCCTTTTCTCGCACTGCTCGTTTCCCAGGCTTTATTCAGTTCAACCTTCCTATTTCTTTCTTCGATGAGTTGAATACGCCTCTCCAGCTGGGTCTCCTCTTTTGATATCTGGGACCGTATAACAATCGTCTCGCGCATCTGCTCTGGACCAGCGATACGATACGGACGCCATTTTTCTCGCGCTGGATGCGTCGCCTCCTCTTCTTTCCAAGCGCTCCAGCTCGCTTCATCTGGCCATTCCGTGATCGATACAAAATCCTGTGGGTCGAGCGTATAGAGTGTTGCTTGTACAAGACCATACTTCTCCTTGTTTTGCTCTGTCAGCTCTCTCCAAGCCTGTAAGAATTCTTTCTGCAATTCAAACGGGATCGACCATCTATAAGTAAAGAAGATCGTTGCTTGGGATTCCATAGATCGTTTTCCTTGTTACACCCCGTGGCACTTCTTGTATTTCTTTCCCGATCCACAAGGACAGGGATCATTTCGTCCAATATCTTTTGTTTCTTTTTCAGATGGTTTTGCGAACTGCTCTAAGGCAGCTTCTCCACCCGTGGTTTCAGCCGCAGGGGCTAAGGCCTCCACTTTATTCGCTTCTGCGTCCGCCATCTCACGTACAAACTTCACTTTGAAGATGGTATGCGTTACGCGCTGCTGAATGAGATTCTGCAACTCCTGGAAACGTTGGTAGGCTTCTTTCTTGTATTCAACGAGTGGGTCGCGCTGACCATAGGCCTGCAGGTTCACGCCGCGACGCAGGTATTCCATGTTCTCCAAGTGTTCGATCCAGAGATCATCGATCGAACGAAGAAGAATAACTTTTTCGATTTCGATCAAAGATACTTGGTCTCCAATCTGCTCTTCAAAGGCGTGGTAGGCCTGTTTGACGGTGACCAAAATCGCTTCGATCAACTTGGTGCGCGCTGCCGCCTGACCTTCTCCTTCCATCACGTTTTCATCAACAGCGGGCAAGACGACATCTACCCCTTGTGGAAGCACAAGCTTGCACGCTTCTTGCAAACGCGTAATCTCCCAATCCCCCGCGTGATCCGCGACCGTACAAGCAGCGACCAACGATTCAACTTCATCTTCCAACATGTCCATGATGAATTTCTTCAGAGGACGCTCGTTCTCTTCTGTCGGCTTTGTGGCGGCCTCTAGAATCTCGTTTCGCTTTTTGTAGATCGCGGTGCGGTGCTTGTTCAAGACGTCATCGTACTCAAGTACGTGCTTACGAATATCAAAGTTATGCCCTTCCACCTTGTGCTGCGCGGATTCGATGGCTTTTGTGAGCACAACGTTTTGGATCGCTTCATCTTCAGGGAGTTTCGTAACCTCCATCACGCGCTTCATGCGTTCGGAGCTGAAGATACGCATCAAGTCGTCTTCGGTGGAAACATAGAATTGCGTCGTACCAGCATCCCCCTGACGTCCAGCGCGACCACGCAACTGGTTATCAATACGACGAGATTCGTGACGCTCCGTACCGATCACGTGCAAGCCGCCCAGAGCGCGAACTGCATCCGCCTCTTCTTTGTCGGGAGGATTTCCACCTAAAATAATGTCGACTCCACGTCCAGCCATATTGGTCGCAACCGTGACCGCCCCACGACGACCAGCCTGAGCAATAATTTCACCTTCACGTTCGTGGTTCTTGGCGTTCAACATGTTATGTGGAATGCCGTTTTGGGTGAGCAGCTCGCTCAAGACTTCGTTTTTTGCGATGCTAGCCGTACCAACCAAGACAGGCTGCCCCAACTGATTGCGGCGCTTAATTTCGTTCGCAACCGCTTTGAACTTCCCGAGTTCATTTCGATACAGCAAGTCCGGCAAGTCTTTGCGCTGACTTTGCTTGTTGGTTGGAATCGAGAGCACATCGAGTTTGTAGATCTTGAAGAACTCTTCGGCTTCGGTCGCAGCCGTACCCGTCATACCTGCAAGCTTATTGTACAGGCGGAAGTAGTTCTGGAAGGTAATCGTAGCCAGTGTCACTGATTCACGCTGAATCGTGACATGTTCTTTGGCTTCGATGGCCTGGTGAAGACCTTCCGAATAGCGACGTCCCTGCATCAATCGTCCCGTGAATTCATCGACGATGACCACCTCGTTATCCTTCACGACGTAATCACGATCGCGGCGATACAACGCATGCGCACGCAACGCCTGTTCAAGATGGTGCACCAAACGTGTGCCTTGGCTGTACATGTTTTCAATTCCGAGCCAGCCTTCCATCTTCGTAATGCCCGCTTCGCTAATCGAAGACGTGCGCAACTTTTCATCGACAACATAATCTTCTTTTTCAATCAAACGCGTGACGAGCTCCGCAAAGCGATAATACAACTCTTCTGGCTCTTGGGCAGGAGCGGAGATAATCAAAGGCGTGCGGGCTTCGTCGATCAAAATCGAGTCAACTTCGTCCACCACGGCGTAGTTCAATCCGCGTTGTACTTTTTGCGCGAGACTTGCAGCCATGTTGTCGCGCAAATAATCAAATCCAAATTCGTTGTTGGTTCCGTAGGTAATGTCGGCAGCGTAGGCCTCTTTACGAGACACGGGACGCATATAATCCATGTCGACATGGAACGACCCGATTTCATCACGTTCCGCGTCGTGCGCTGGCTCGGCTTTGAACTCTGCGTCGTAGATAAAACTTGCTCCGTGTTGAATCGAACCAACAGACAATCCAAGCGCATGATAAATCTGCCCCATCCACACGGCGTCACGACGCGCCAAGTAGTCGTTAACCGTCACGACGTGCACGCCTTTTCCAGAGAGCGCATTCAACACAACTGGCGCTGTCGACATCAGAGTCTTTCCTTCACCCGTGCGCATTTCGGCGATCGTTCCACGATGCAGGGACAATCCACCGATCAGCTGAACGTCATAGTGACGCTTGCCCGTTGTCCGCATCGACGCCTCGCGCACCAAGGCGAAGACTTCTTCCGTGATCTCATCTAATGAGCGACCATTTTTTACTTCCTCTCTTAATTCGGCTACACGAAGTTTCAGCTGTTCATCTGAGAGCGCTTTCACCGCTGGTTCACGCGCCGTAATCCGATCAACGATCGTTTGAAAACGCTTTACTTCACGGGCATTTGGATCTCCAAAGAGTTTGTTCAGGAAAGACATACGTGTGCAGGATAGTAACGGCTCTGAGCTCAACCGTCCAGCAATCAAATGACCCTCGTCCCGACACGGGCAAGGGTCATTTTTGGCTTATCTAAGCTATTTACTCAACACTTTCCCCGCGTTGACGATCCTGGATACGCTCTTTTAATGAGGATAACTCCAACCGTGCATGATCTTTTACCTCATCAATCGCCTTATACAGCTCTTCTTCCTCCTTTTCGATGCGAATCACCTCTTTTAGGGTTTCAATGACGACTTTACACTTAAAAATGTCCCCTTTTTGATGATGGTGCGTCGACATTCCGACCTCAATATCCATGTGCTTGATCCCATCAAAGTACTTGGTTAAGCCCTGCATTTTTTCCTCTGCATAGGCCGTAATAGCAGGTGTCGACTCGATTCCGTGATAGGTGATGTTGGTTGTCATAATCAGTAAGCAGCTAGAGAACAAATTACCCTCTTAAGCATACCGAGTAGGAGCCTTTCCGACAACTTTGTAAACGCTGGCATTGGCTTGTTTGATTGACAAAAGACGAAAGACCCCGTATCGTTCCTTGTCGCTCAACACCATGGAAGGAAGGTAGCGATGGCAAAGAGGCGAGGAAAGAAGGGCCATTTCGATGGCGGAAAGATGACTGGCTCTCACGGCTCGTCTATCGATGCCGCTGATCCCGTCATTCGACAGGCGCTACGAGACGAGCGTGTGACCAACATCACCGCCAGCATCATCAAGTGCATCGGCAACGGAAAGAAACGTATCAAGTTCAAGGACGTTGATGCGGGCCTCAGGGCCATGATCCGTGGCGGAACCCACATCCAGGAGGTCTTCTTCCACTGCGCTGCGGCCGATCGTGACGGGGTACGGGCCGCTCTGCTGGCAGCCTTCAACTGAACGCTCACGACCACCGACGCACACCTCGCGTCCCCTAAGGTCGTGAGCGTTGTGCGTTTAAGAGATTTTCTATTCAAACCCGACGTACTGCACCTCTTCGTGCATTTCAATTCCAAACTCGTCGCGAATCTTGCGCTTGATGAGGGAGATTAACCCAATCACGTCTTGAGCGCGCGCCTGACCTTTGTTCACGAGGAAATTTCCATGCTTCAAACTTACTTCTACACCTCCCACGGCTTGCCCCAGTAACCCCGCTTGGTCCACCAGCCATCCAGCGCCAAGAGATTTATTTTTCAGCATTGACTCGGGGACCTCCACTTCGCGACGAAGAAGATCAACTTCTGATTCATTCGTGAACTCGAAGTTCTTGAAGGCGCAACCCGCGCTCGATTGCTCAAGTGGCTGCTTCTCTTTGCGTTGGCGCATGATATCTTCCATTCGCTGTTTGCCGGCGGCTGGGTCAGCGGATGGCTTTAGTTCGAGCGTACATCCAAGAATCAAATGTGGTTCGCGTTTGAACAAACTTTCGCGGTAGCCAAATTCGCACTCTGCTTTGGACAACGTGAGACGCTGTCCATCGCGAATACGATAGACATCGACCGAGACAACTGTGTCGCGCATTTCTCCGCCATAGCAACCCGCGTCGCCGTAGATTGCACCTCCGATCGTTCCTGGGACACCAATCGCCCATTCAAACCCCGTCAGCCCAGCATCAACACTTTTGCGTGCAACCAGCCCCGTGATCGCACCGCTTTCCGCCGTGACACGAAGCCCTTCGATCGTAACCGTTCGATTCGCCATTTGAATCAGAAGTCCTTGATAGCCGTCGTCCGATACCAACAAGTTCGAACCCCCTCCGAACGTGAGCGTGGGAATATTTAATTCTTTTGCTATTTCGAAAACCTTGATCGCTTCGTCCGATGAATTCGCAATAAAATACAAACGCGCAGGGCCCCCAATACGGAAGCTCGTGTGCTTATTCATCGGCTCGTTCTCGATCGTATTCGGAACGCGGGCAAGGAAAGAAGAGATTTGTTCAGACGAGAGCATAGGCAATTTTATAGAGATCTCCAGCTCCCATAACGATCACTACGTCTCCAGATTTCAGCGCTGTCTGGAGAGCCGTGAGCGACTCAGCTGGGGTCTGAGTAAACGAAACAGGGCGTGTCACACCACGTTTTTGGTCCTGTTCCTTGATCGCTTGCACCAAATCTTTCGACGAAACAGCTTCATCCGTCGCCTGGTCGCGGCCTTTGACGTCGTAGATTTCACACACGATGAGCACATCCGCCAGATCAAAACAGCCAACGAACTCTGTGAAGAGATGTTTCGTGCGATTGCGATGATGTGGTTGCACACACAAGACCAAGCGACGATTCGGATAAAATTCCTTCACGGCTTCCAGCGTCTTAATGACCGCCGTTGGATGATGACCGTAATCTGAAAAGACCGTCACGCCGCCCTTCTCTCCAATCTTTTCAAGCCGGCGCCAGATCCCTTTGAACCCCGCGAGTCCAGCTACCGCTTTTTCAAGAGGCATCCCAATCACTTCAGCCGCCGCGTAGCACATGAGTGCATTCATCGCATTCATCGCTCCTGGCACTGATAACTGAATCTTTACATCCTTTTCTTGTGCGTAGGAGTGAAGTTGAATCGTTTGCAAGCCATCCGCATTCTGACGTCCGTCGAGCGTTATCTCTGAGCCTTCACGCATCCCAACTTTTTTGATCTTCACCCCTCTGTCCCTGAGTGTCTGCTCTTCGGAATCAAGTAACTGCTGAACCAGCTTGTCGTCCGCGTTGAGGATAATCCAACCTCCATCCACTACCTGGGTAAGCAAGGAACGGTAGGCGGCGAGCATCGCCTCAATCGTCGGATAGACATCAAAATGATCACCTTCGATATTGTTGATGACGAGGACTGTCGGGTGGTACGCCAAAAAATGGTGATCGAACTCATCCCCTTCGATGATCAACCATTTTGAGGCTCCCACTTCGAGATTTCCAGCTGTGAGCTGTGGGACACGCGTTCCAACGACGACCGTCGGATGCATTCCCGCCTCTTTCGCCATAACAGCCATCATGGCCGTCGTCGTACTCTTCCCATGCGTCCCGCTCACGACGATCTGCTTCATTCCCTTGCCCAATATCCCGAGAAACTGATGGCTGTTAAAGGCGGGCAACCCTCGACGAGCCCCCTCCAACCGTTCTGGATTTGTTTCTTTGGCGGCCGATGAGAAGACGATCGCTTCTGCGTCCGCTGGGACGTGTTCCGCTGCGTGACCGATAAAAACAGTCACCCCAAGCGCACGCAAGTCTGCCACCTGTTCGTTTTCTTCGAGATCAGACCCGGACAAAGAGACACCGAGCGACAGCAATAATTTCGCGATCGCAGAAACATGGATTCCGCCCAGACCAATCAAGTGAACGTGCGCGTACGGGGAGTGCATAGCCATAAGCCTAGAAAGAGATCCGCGGTTCGTCTAGCGCACGTCCCAATTTGTGAGCAAATCGAGTGTTTGCGACGCGGTCTCAGCCCACGTATACCGTGCTGCCCAGGCTGGACCTTGCAAACGGAGCGTTTGACGAAACCCATCCTCGCGCAGGATGCGTTCAAACGCCTGAGCTAACGCTTCCGGATCCGCTGGATCAAACCACATCGCAGTATCGACCCCAACAACCTCAGGCAACGAGCCAACGCGCGCACAAATCACCGGACAGCTCATTCTCATCGCTTCGAGCGGCGTAAACCCAAAGCCTTCGTACCAGGACGGATGGACCAAGGCGATCGCGCCCGCCAAAAGGGCGCGCTTATCCTCTTCCGCGACATAGCCCGTCTGAATAATCGAGGCCTCGATCCCCGTATGGCGGATCGCGACCTTAATCGCCTCGTACCCTTCGCCCGGAACCCCCGCGAGCACGAGCGCGATCGGATCGCCCAAACCACGGTCCTCTTTGTACCGACGGAAGGCTTCAATCAGCGTGAGGATGTTCTTCTTTGACTCTAAGCGGCCAATATACAAAAAGTACTGCCCCGAAATACGGTAGCGCTCCACGACATCTTGTTTTTCAAACTCCGTGACCTCTTCATTGGAGAGATGATCCACACCAGGATAGACAACCGTAATGCGATCCGGATTGACGTTGCAGTACTGGATGATTTCTTGTTTCGAATATTCAGAGACCGTCAGGATGCGCGTCGCTCGACGTACCGCATCCTGAGTCGCGAGCCGTTGCCAGGCGCGCTCGCTCTGGCTGTACAATTCTGGATGACGAAAAAAGCCGACGTCGTGAATCGTTACAACCGTACGGCGGGAAATCTTACGCGGGAGCGCGGACGCCGGCACAAACAGCACATCTGGCGTATGCCGCGCGATCTCGAAACTCAAACGAACCTGGGTCCAGAGGTATTTTAAAGGCCACGTCAGAGGACGTTCATACCAATTCTCTGGCGCTTCACCCAACTCCCCCGATAACGAGTGCCGAGAATACAACATCCAAGAATGCGCCTCCTGACCTGGGGTCATTTTGAGCGCCTGAATAAGATGCCAGGCATACCACTCAACGCCTGTCTTTTCGGAACGATCTGCGCGCGATGCATCAAGGCCTATCAACATGGCCACAGTGTATCACGCGTGGTAGTATTGGCCTCAAGTTCATTCCCCTCTTCTATGCCAACCGCAACTTTTTCAAAAACCGGAACGACCGTCGCCGCTTTAGCCGCTCTTGGGCTCTCGACCGCCGCGGGCTTTGCCTACTGGGGGTACCAAAATTGGGATGAGTTCAACTCGGACTATTATAAGAAGGGCTATGCCGAAGAGCAGCAGCTCGGAGAAACAAAAAATGACTACGTTGCGGGCTATGAGGTTCCGGGGTACGAGGTTCCTGGCTATGAGATTCCGGGCTATCAAGCCCCTGCGCCCGTCGAAGACATGGGGTACTACAGCGCTCCGGGTTATGCGATTCCAGGTGGTCTTGTCCCTGGTTACTACACCCCAGGATACGCTCTCCCAAGCGATGCGCTGACCGGAGAAGAGAGCTATATGAAAAAGGAAGAGCTAATGGAATACAAGAAATCCGATGAACAGATTCAAGCAGAAAAATACCTCGAACCTGAGGTCCCTGTGAAAAAACAGAAGAACTAATGACGTTCGATCGTTTAAAAACCCGCCTCGCCTTACACGCGCCGACTCTCCTGGTCGGCGCGTGTTGCGTAGTGCTCGATGCGCTCATTATTGGGTTGTGTCTTCAGGCGCGTACTTCTGCCCCGATCGTATCCCCTTGGAGCCTTCTACCTGGCTGGATCTTTGCCGTCTTCGCCCTCGCAACTACGCTGCTCGCGCTTGGGACGCGTTTCGTTCCTCGTCGCGTTCAAACTGCGCTGTTCGTTCTTCATGCCATCGCAGCTTGGGGAGTGGCGGCTATCGTTTACCGTCTTGGCTTTGGCTTTGATCCATTCATCCATCAAGCTGCTGAACAGCATCTTGTTACATACGGATCAATTTCGCTGCAGACTCCGCTCTATATTGGGCAGTACGCGTTGGTATGGCTCCTTGAGAAGATCTCTCCCTTCTCCGTGATTCAGATCGATCACTGGCTTGTTCCGATCTTGAGCCTGGGTCTGATCCCCCTCTTGCAACGCACGCATCGCCTGCTCCCGCTCGCGCTGTTCCTCCTTCCCGTTTCTGCCTTTAGTTTCACCATCCCCTTTCATCTCGCCTTACTCTTATTCGTCTGCGCGATCTGCTTATCACAATCCCCTTCTCGTCCGCGTGCCTTCTTTTTCTTAGGGGCCTGCGCTGTAGGGAGTATCTTGATCCATCCGCTCATCGGGATTCCGTGCCTTGTATTTGTTCTAGGGATATTTCTAAGTGAAACGCGCTGGAAAAGGTTCGCTCCGTTTATTCCAGCCATCGGCATTCCGCTCGGTCTTCTCGGTGCGATGGCCACCTATACCGCCCTCCAGCACGCAAGTCTCAGCCTCCCCACACTTGGGAGTATTCAAGCCTCGCTGACCGCCCTCTTTGGAACGCCGTATCACCTTTCAACAGAGGTGATTGGCCTAAGCTTTATCTATGTTTTTTTAAGCTTCTGGCCACTCGCATTCGGCTTGCTCGGCATACAAGAAAACCTACGAGAACAAACTCCTTGGAAAAAATATCGGCTCGCAACTGCTCTCGGAATTTCTGCTGCGGCGATCATCCTCGCCTGCTTCATCCGCTTACCCGACATCATTGCGCATGAACAATTTGAATTCCCTCTTCGCTTGTTACACGTCACACCTCTTCTTCTTTTGCCTGACGTTGCCCTGTTTTTAGACAGATTTTTGGCAGGAAAAACCAAACCGAAATACCTTATCGCCGTAGGGAGCGCGCTTGCGGTCGGAGTGATCGCGACCAGCCAATGGTTTGCGAGCTACCCGCAGCAGAACGAGATCAGTCCGCGCTACGCTCCAAGTGTGAGCGAACACGAATACGCCGCGCTTGCTTGGATTGAAGAACAAAGAGACGGAAAACCCTTTGTCGTTCTCTCTCACCAAATGCTCGCGGCGGCGGCCCTGCAACAGCACGGCTTCGACCAAACGATCACGACGTGCCACGGCACGCATTTAAGCTACGCTATTCCGACCGGCGGAGCGCTGTATCAGGATTTTTTGGCCGTGACCCGATCCACCAAACTCGAAGAAGCCCTCCAGCGAGTAAAAACGTGTTACGGAGACGCGTCACTTTTTATCGTCCTGCCTCGCTACTGGGACCAACAAGGCGTACGCGATGCGGCTCTTCTCCCTTTGAGTCATTCTGTGGCTTCATTCGGCACCGAACTTCGTGGGTATCAAATAAAATAATACTTTCCCGTTTTTTACGACGAGAACACGCTGCGCTTGTACGCTTCCAAGTTCTCCAGCGCGATCCCTGTCCCCTTCGCCACACACAGCTGTGGGTTATCGGCGACAAATGTTGGAACACCCGTCGCTTCCGCGAACAAACGATCCATATTTCGGAGCTGTGAAGATCCGCCGGACAAAACCATCCCCTTTTGCATCACGTCCGCCGACAGTTCTGGCGGCGTTCCACGCAACACTTCTTTGATTGCTTCCACAATTCCCTGAAGCTCATGCTGAATCGCATCAGTGACATCATCGCTCGTGACGGTCACGACGCGCGGCAAACCACTCATCATATCGCGGCCTTTGATTTCCATTTCAAGCTTCTCTTCCAAATACAGCGCCGACCCGATGCGAATTTTCACATCTTCCGCGGTTCGTTCTCCGATTGCGAGTCCGTATTTTCTGCGAACGTGCTCCTGGATAGCCGCATCGAGTTTATTCCCCCCAATGCGGACCGAAGCGGACGACACAATACCGCCCAAGGAAATAACCGCGATCTCGGACGTTCCTCCGCCGATGTCGATAATCATGTGACCCGAAGCGGATCCAATCGGAATATCTGCTCCAATCGCCGCGACGACCGGCTCCTTGATAATGTAGGCGGCCTTTGCTCCGGCGGAGAGAGTTGCATCGATAACCGCACGGCGTTCGGTAGACGTGATTCCTCCAGGAACCGCTACCATCACCTCTGGACGAAACAAGCGCACACCACCCATCGCTTTGTTAATAAAATAGCGCAACATTGCTTCTGTTGTGCGATAGTCGGCGATAACTCCGTCTTTTAAAGGACGCTTCGCGACGATGCTGTCCGGCGTACGACCGATCATATCCTTGGCCGCCGCCCCAACCGCCAACACCCGCTTATCCGCCAACGAAATAGCAACTACCGAAGGTTCATGAATGATGATCCCCTTATTTGGGATATAGACGAGGACAGTCGTTGTCCCAAGGTCAATGCCAATTTTTTTTCCGAACATAGAAAGCAGTCAGATCCGGGGGAGGAACTGAGAAAGATCTGGCGTGAAATAAGGTCAAAAGCGCACTCGGAACGTACGATCACGATCAAGGGGAAGGGACAGCTGATAGCGTTGATCGCCGAACTGCGCCTGGGCTTCCGGCGGCTCCGCGGCCCTCACGTTTTTACCCAACGCGTGGTCGAGCGTCAATCTGGATTGATTTCCGGGCTGACGCTGAACCAGCAATTCATAGCCTCCACCTGCACGCATCGCCTCCAAGACACGTGGCGGCAAGCGATAGGTAAAGCGTAACTCGCGCGTTTCTCC
>CAZRJW010000006.1:48531-61268 GCA_964600845.1 uncultured Gammaproteobacteria bacterium
ACCATCTTCCCATCCGTCTTCAGCGCAGCCAGGTTCGAGTCGATCACCCAAAGATAGTCGTTCGGTGTCCCAGCCGCGCGACCCGTCCAACCTCGAGCATCGAGCAACGAGCGCGTTCGCGGATCACGAAGGTAGAACAGTGCGTTCTTCTTCGCCAAATTATCCGTGAGTAAATCTAACAGTACTGGCAAGCGATCCGTTGATTGCTGCATCAGTTTTTTGAAGAGCTCGTCTCCAAGCTTCAAAACAATATCTTTACGCCTCTCGACCGGGATCCCCTGGTTTAAGAAGCCTTGCTCTGTGTCATATTGAAGCTGATCGAAAAAGTTTTCCGCGGTAAAGGTCTTGCCTTCGGCTGTCACCGGACCAGTGAACCGCAAGAGATCTTCAAAGAATTCTGGCGTGAAGGCGATGACCCCGTCTAAGTAATCCGTCGTCCCCGTTGCCTTGAGCGCCCGTTCCGCCAAGTACGTCTTCATCATGTCTTCGGCCGAAGTTGGAAAGTCTGGCGACCAGTTCCGGTCACGCAAGAACCAGGCTGGAACACCCAAATGCTTCGCAAGCGGCGCAGGTGGAACATCTTTCCAAACGCCACTTACCGGATTATCGATGGCGTAGACATCATCAAAACGCATTTCTTTTGTATCGGCAGATTTCACCCGGACATAACCAATCGTTCCCAAAAACCCACCGGTTGCACGCAACTCATCACTATTCTGAAGAACAACTAGATAACGGTTTTCGCTCGGATGGCCAACCAGCGGCAGCAACAGTTCCAAGAAAGAAATAAGCTGGTCGGCGCGCTGCGTAAGCTCTGGTAAGCGAGCTCCGTACGAAGCGATCGGAGCCATCATCGAACTCTGCCGCGCTTCTGCGGGCAAATCCGTCCAGAGAGAGGCAGCCAACTTCACCTTCTCCCGTGCTTGGCGCAATTCCGGCAGCAGGCTCGCAAAACGTGACAAGATCTCTTCTTTTTCCGAAGGGCTCAAAGCCGCAAACGGACGGCCAGACACGATCGATCCGTCGATTCCTCGCTCCAACAACCCAACCGACTCCAGCACCTGCTCGAAGCCGGAAGCCGCACGGACTGTTTGATCGACGCCAGCCGTCAGGGTCTCCGCAATCTCCATGAGATGCTCGAGTGTCCGGATATCACGCCCAACGACCGGCCACTCACGCAACGAGCGCAAATGATCAACCCCTTCTGACAAACGCGTGAGCGCCACGTTGAACGCCGGCAACTCTTCTTCCGCTGAAATAAAATCACGCCGATCGACGTCTTCACGCATCGCTTGCGCGGAAGCCTTGAGGTTTGAAACCGCTCCCCCTAAGTAGACCGCTCCGTAGACAACGGCCGCAAATCCTAAAATTCCCACACCGATGATTAATCCGGAAATAACAAGGACCAGCTTCCGCAGTGGATGTGGCGTGAGCACGGGGCGCGACGACGTGGGCGGCTGAACCTCAGCTTGCGCAACCGGCGCCTCCTCAATCGGAAGAAGATTCGTACGTGACGGCGCCTCCGTCACCGGTACTGTTTCCGTTTCAGGATGTTCAACATCAACCAGCTCAGAATTCGAATCAGCCTTCGGCGGGGATAATTCAGGTACCGCCGGACACGTCAAAAAGTTGGGACGGATTTCGTCTGACACGCAGCTATTGTACACCATCCCTGTACGAACAGGGATCTTTCCATTTTTTTATTTGATCACCGGCAACTTCTGTCCGCGATATTTCCAGAAATAATAGATCGCACTCTTGATATGGTAACGCGTCGTTTTATTGGTAAAAATTTCCCAGGGACGTTTAATACGACTCTGCCGATGGTGGTAATGCACGACGTGTGCAACAGGCGTGTACACAACTCGGCTTCCTGCGTTCCACGCGCGACGACACAAATCCGTATCTTCGAGATACATGAAAATCTTTTCATCAAAGGCTCCAATTTTTTCAATCAAGTCACGACGAATACACATCGCCGACCCTTGAACCCAATCGACGGGCTGCTCCTTGGAGCGATCCATGCCTTTCATCAAAAAGCGATCAATCGCACGCTTGGCCCAAGGCAACTTCCCAAGAACAGTTCGACGATAGACCGGGATCCCGATTGTATGAAAACGGTAGCAAGAATCCTGATCCGTACGATCCGGATTTAAGGTACGTGGAGCAGAAATCCCAACATCTGGATGCTCCTCCATCCACTTGATCCAAGCCTCAAGCTGCTGAGGGAAAATCACTAAATCTGGGTTCACTAAAACGATATATTTTCCTTTTGCTTTTTTGATCGCGACGTTGTTCCCTCGCCCAAATCCCAGGTTCGCTTGTGGATCAATCGCCTTCACCCAAGGATACGTCTGAGTCACCATCGCGAAGGTCCCGTCTTCTGGGGAGCAGTCCACGAGATAATATTCGTAAGGAAAGGCGACCTGCGCATCTTCCAGCCCCCTCAACAGATTCCGAATATGCTCCCGCATGCGGAAGTTAACGGTAATGAAGGTAACAAGCGGTTGTTCAGAAACGGGCATAGTTAAGGGAGAAACCAGCGGCGACGTTCCGCTAATGGCACTGCTCTATCAGGTCGACGGGTAAACTTCAAGCCCGCGAGGCTTTCAACCGCCCCCACTTCGAGCTTCAAGCGCTCCTTCCAAAAGCGTCCAAAAAAGAAATGAGACACGCGATAGCGGAGGTAGGACCAGAACACCCAAGGCATATGAACCAAACGCAGACCAATATCATCCGTCCGGCTCCGCATCCCGCTCGGAACATAGACGTCTCGCCACCCACGCCGCTTATGACGCGGCTGGTCTTGAGGCGCGAACCACACCCGAGCATCGGGCAACAGACGCGGACGCATCCCTTGCCAGGCTGCCCGCCAACACAAGTCCATCACCGCAAAGAAGGGAGGGAGGTGCGGATCAAGCCAAACCCCGTCCGCCAGGGCCAGCGATTCGAAAGCGGAGGCACGAATGACGACGCACGCGTCCGACAAAAAGGTGACTCCTTCCCCTGCATCAAACTGCCCCATATCCTGGCTCCCCTGACCGATAAACGAAAGCGTCCGATGGCGCGTCAACCCAATCCCTGCGGCATACAGTTGATCGCTGCAGGCGAGCTCAATCCAATCCCCTTCCGTTTGTGCGACTGCATCCGCCCAAAAGACTTTTGGCCCAGCGACCATGAGTGTCGGGTCAGCCGTGAACGCTTCCACAAATACCTCACACGCTCGACGATCAAAGGCAACCTCTGGACGCGATAACACAACAAACCGCTCCGACCATGTCTCGCGCGGCCACCGACTGAGAGCGAGGGCGATCGCCTGATTCTGCCCACGCACAACCCCCACGTTTCGGAAGACACGTAGACGCACGACATCCGGCCGCACGATATCAAACTCCGACACAGCATTTGCTCTCCCCAAACCAAGATCGACAAAAATCACCTGGTAGGCGCGTTTTGTTTGCGCATCCAGTGAGGCGAGAAAATCTGGTCGATCAAAAAGCGAACTAGAACTCGCTACATGAATCGAGAGCGCTTGAGCTTCGAGCATTGTCCCAGCATAGCAGGTGCCTTCATTGACACAAGGGGAAATAATCTAGTATAACACGCCAGCTGACTTAGGCGATTCAACGCCGAAAAGTAAGCTAGGAGAACTCATGGACGAGCCCCAGACAGGCACCCAGACCGGCGGTTCACCGGTCGCCGCCTCGGCCCCCTGGCGTGCGGAACGCCTCGCGCCGAAGATGATCCAGATCCTCTTGAGCCTGCGGCGCAACAAGAATCTTGCGAACCACGTGAAGGACATTGGGGAGCTCCACACGCTCGTGATTACACTTCTTCAGGATCCACACCTCGAGCACGAACCGCTCACCGTCGTCTTCATCACGCTCGAGTTCGGGGAGGCCGTCCTACCGTACACCCTTACAACGTTAGCCAGCCATGTCGGTCCGCTGCCGGCGGATGTACGCGAGATACTTCGCACGCATCTCCGCCAGGCGGAGACGCTCGTCACGAGCCACAGCGTCCAGAGCGGAAAGGTGTTCGCACTCGAAGAGGGCGAGATCATCCATACCCGCTACTACGACCTCCTCGCAAACCTCCGCAGCGTCACCGATCTCCTCGACCGCTGGCGCTGAACAGACCACACCCGATCGGGCGGCGAACTCCGCCCCACTCTCTGGGTGTGGTCTTCGTCGTTTTAGTTGTTTTCACTACTCAACCTTTCTTTTTGGCGACACATTGAAACCCAACTTTTTTCCAAGCATCATGCGTGTTTGTGCATCCAACGCTGGCACGGCGCTAAACAGCACGAAGGTTACCGGCAAGAGTGCCCACTGAAGAACCATAATGCCATAGGCAACCGGGCGAGACATATGCTTTGGTCGTGGCGGCAACAGTGTCATCGCGATAAAGGCTGAGGTAAACATCCCAACCAGTGAAAAGCGCATCAACCACTGCAAGGTAAAGGGCGTATTCTGAAACACGGCGAAGCCACGGAAGGCTTCCGGTGCGACAAAGAATGGAAGATAGCCCAAGATAAAAATCAAAAAAGGAGCTGTCGACCAGGTGTAGGTTCCTTCGAGCTGCTTCAACGCCCACCACCACTTCTCGCTCCGCTTCATATTCGGACGTCCGGCGAACGCCTTGATCATGTAGGGGAAGTTCTCAACTCCCCACGCCCACCGGCGCAGCTGCTTATACAACGCAATCAGCGCTTTCCAATAATCCCCCGTCATGACGGTGTCCATCGAAACCGGCAAATACATCGGTGTCACACGATAGCGACCGTCGTAATGAACCAAGCCCTGCAAGAAGATGCGTGAGTCTTCCGATACGATATCTTTCTGCCAATACCCAACATCCATAAGCATCTTCAAGCTCATCGAGTGCGACGAGAATGTCATCATCCCCTCTGGTCGACCAAGTTCTGTGAGGAGCCAAAAGGTGGTACCAAACATCGCAACACGCACCGGCGCCGGCGATTCCCAAAGGTTATTGTTATAGAGAGCAACTGGCTGATACGAGCTACGCGTCGGCTCAGGAACCGTCAAAAATAAATACCCCAGATAGGAGAAGTACTGGGTGTGGACAATCGTATCCGCATCAAACGAAGACACGACGGTCTTCTCTGGATCCAATCCGTGTTCAACAAGTTTTGGAATGATTTCTTCCGCCGCCCAATGCAAGTTCGAGCCCTTTCCACGGATCTCTCCCGGAAGTCCCGGAGGATGAAACGTAAAATGAAGTTCAGCAAACGTCTCTTGAAACAATCCTCGCACCTCTTTTTCAACCGCTCGCGCATTTTCTTCGTACTGCTGCTCAGCCGCCAGCACGATGATAAGACGCTTTGCAGGATAGGTTCCCTCCGCGATGTTCTTAAGGGTTTCACGCAAAATACCAGGCCCCTCCTTCGAAAAAGGAAGGAAGATGATCTGTCTCAAATCGGCGTAGCCTTTCAGCTTCTCTACATCCGCCTGCCAGTTTCGGCGCAACGCATTTCGATACTTCCACCATGACTGCACGAGGAACGGTAAAAAGTAGGTGATCCGGATCAGCCAGTACAAATCAAACAAAATGATGAAATAAATCATCCAAATTGGCTTCACTAATGACAAGACGATCGCAATGAATAGCGTCGTCCAAACCATGGCGCCGGGAAGGATCTCCCAAAAGCGTGTGCGTTCAGCAAGCTTCATACGCGTGGGCGCGGAATCGTGATGTTTGGCTCACGATCATAGATAGGTGACACGTAAGCGGAGGCTCCACGTGCGCCCGCTCGGTAGCTCTGGATGATTTGAGGGTATTGGCTAAGCATAGCCTCCTCCTCTGTCAGCTCGATTAACGGAACCTTCCACAACCGTGCGCAGAGGTTTGCGTATAGCACCCCCGTCCGAATGGCGGAGAACGTTCCGGGGCCTGACGCGACCAAGATCCCTTCAACCTTTTCTTTACGGTCTTCAACGAGGCGCGCTAACACAGGCAGAGCCTGAGCAGCCTTGCCTTCAACGTGAATCGTCTCAATCTGTTCCCCTTCAACCCAGGACACCACTGAATGGCCATTGGTCCGGGTATCAATACCAAGCCAACCCATACTAGCGTTCGTGCAACCGATCAATGAGTACTTTTTTGGGTGCCTCGAGAATCGAGTGTAAAAAACGATCGCCTAATTCCTTGCGATAGCGGAATTCATCCAGGGCTAAAATCGAGAAATTGAGCTCTGAACCAAAGACGCTTTCCACCTCTTTCATGAGCTCCTTAAACGCATCTGTATCTACGTGTCCGACCAAAAATAAATCGATTGCCGGAACAGCTGGACCGACGGCTGCACTGGACTGAATAAACGCTCCCATGAAGGCCAAATAACGCACATCTCCAAGGGCGGCGATTTCTTTATCCAACCGACGATCGAGAAGCACCTGCGCCTTTAAAATCAAGGACGAAATCTCGTTGAGCAACGGAAAATTTGGATTCAACTGGTAATATTTTCGCTTCAGCCCAGGGCGCTTCTTCCCAGCTACTACCCCAGGCTCTTCAACCACCGCTTCGATGACGAGTCCCAGCTTTACAAGGTTCGTTAATTCACGTCGTACCGCATTGATTTGTGTCTCGACTCGCCGAGTTAATTCGCGCACGAAAATAGGCTCGGAAGGATTACGAAGAAACAACCGAAGCAGCTTGACTCTGGTTTTAGAACCAAAGAGGTGTTCAAGCATAGATCTCCCGTCATCCTGAAGGATTTTTGAGGAAATGGCAAGC
The DNA here is from genome assembly GCA_964600845.1 of uncultured Gammaproteobacteria bacterium. Taxonomy (GTDB): domain Bacteria; phylum Patescibacteriota; class Patescibacteriia; order 2-12-FULL-60-25; family 2-12-FULL-60-25; genus JAGOTP01. The sequence goes on from CAZRJW010000006.1 coordinate 55,285, forward strand.
GACCCCTGGCCTGGACGTGGGTGTTCTCCCATACGTATACTAGAGGCAATTCCATGTCCTCTGCTCCTGCTGCCGTAGAACGTGCCTCCGTGCGTCTCGCTGAGATCAGCGTCAACCAGGCGGCCTTTGACGAAAAAATTGTCGGGGTCTTTCGGTTCGATGCGGATGCGCGCGGAAAACGTGGACCAACGCTCATACTGCTCGCTGAGATCGCCTCGTCCTTATATGTCTACGAGCAGCTCCTCGACGCCCTATGCGCTGCCGCGGAACGCACCCGCCAGCTCATGTCCGGCGTAGACACTGATCCGATGACGCGCTTCGAGAAGATGACGCAACAGCTAAACGAGGCTGTTGCGAGCTTCATTAAAGCGGAACCGACACCCCTGAGCTGGAATCGGGTAAACGTCTTCGCCCTTGAAGTAAGTGAGAATGGCATCTGTCTGACTGGGATCGGTCGGATGACAAACCTCTTCCTCCAGAAACAAGCGGATGGGAGTTTCAAATCATTTGATTTGTTTGGCTCCCTCGAGCAACCCCAGGAGATCAACCAACAAAAACCCTTTGCTTCGTTTATCTGTGGAGACTTTCATCCCGGCGATGTCTTTTTTGCTGGCAGTGGAAACTTTGAACGCCTTCGCCAAGAACTCGAACTCAAAGAAAAGCTCACCACCTATCCCCCCGTCACGGCCGCGCTTGAAATCAAGCAGGAACTCGAACGACGACGCATTCCCGACCATTTCAGTGGACTGATCGTGGCGAACGTCGCTCAAACAGCGCAAGCAGCGGCGGACATTCAAGAACCGCAGGAAACTCCAAAGAAACAGGATGCAGCGCAGTCCGTACAAAGCCTGCATGAAGAGCTACTTGAAACGGAAGCATACGTCGAATCTACGGTCTCACCCTTGAGCCGTTCTGGCGGGGCGATGCTTAAAGTCTGGAAGGAGAAGCTGATCGATGCCCAAAAATCACTCGTCGAGCGGTTCCGCGCAAGAGCAAAAGCCCCCTCGATCGCCCCAGTCCCTCGCGGCTCAACCGATCCCCTCACCCTCGCAAGCTTGCGTGGCATGAGCTCTGGGCATGGTGGCGGCCCTTCGGCAAAAGCTCGTCAGAAACTGATCATCGCGGGAGTAGGTGTTGTCGTGTTGATTACGGGCGGATTCTGGATTCAACGCGCTCGCAAAGCTTCAGCCGAACAAACGTTGTGGAATGCGGTCTATACCGATGCGGTTGATCGTCGCAATCGCGCCGATGCCGATTTACTGTACCAGAATGATGAACGTGCCAATGCCCTCGTAAACGAAGCTTTCACGCTTGCCGAAGGACTTGATAGTAAAACAGCTGAACGCAAAGAAGCGAAAGACAAGCTCGTCGAGGATTTGAATGGACTCCGTCAGCGTCTACGTAAAGAACAGCGCATCGACCAACCAACCATCGCCTACCAAACCCAACAAGGAACGTTGAGCGAGCTCACCTATACAGACGCTGGCTTAGCGGTCGTCCAAACAGATAACAGCTCCACGACCATTGTGGTCGTGTCGAATAGCGTCGCAGAGAGCACAATCACGCTCCCTTCAGAGGCAACTCCCGTCACTGACATCACGTTTACGAAGACGGGTGTTCTGACATTGGCGGAACAAAAACAACTCGCCCTCACTTCACTGAGCCGCAAGTCCTCTGGATTGGTTGCCCTCAACTCCCCTGCCGCGAGTTCAAGCCGCGCGATGAGCCTCTACAACAATCGGTTGTACGTCGTAGACCCGAGCGCACGCATGATCTGGCGCTACTCTGCCGCCGGAAGTAGCTACGGACAGGAAACAAAGTATTTGAAATCAACGGTCGAAGACCTGTCTCTCGCACAGAGCTTGGCGATCGACGCCAGCGTTTATATCGGCTTGAGTGATGGTCGTATCTTGAAATTCTTATCGGGTGAACAACAGACCTGGAACAACGGGCAGACTGAACCCGCCCTCAGTGAGGTGACGAAGATCTGGGCAAACGTGGATGGTGAACGTATCGTTGTCCTAGATGCGAAGAGTAAGCGTGTCGTCGTCTACGATAAGACTGGAAAACTTCTCACACAGATCGTCTCTAGCAGCTTCAACCAACCAAGCGGATTAACCGTTGATCCAAAGGCGAAAAAGATTTTTGTGAGCGATGGGCAGAAAGTGCTGCAGTTTGAATTGCCGTAATCAATTGGTTCTCGTTGTTTGAATCGCGTCTCACACTCGATCGTTTTGGGAATTGATCGGGGGTCAGAGGCGATGACAGGCGTAGGGAGAACTACGACTGCCGCCACCAGGCATTGGTAAGGAAGAGAAAGAGCGATATCAGCCCACCGTGCTGGTGGACTCGGGCGGGGGGGAGGGCGTCCATCGCGTCCCGCCAGATCCGCGCCCTGCGGTACGTCTCACGACACGGGGCCGTGACCCAGGCGACGAACTTGCCGAACGCGAAGAGCGCGAGGACAGCGAGAATCGCGTAGCCGGTGTAGCTGCAGAGCGTGCCCCAGTCCTCGTCGCTGAGGAGCGGGCCGCTCTCCCCACCACCCCCGCCCGCGAAGGCGTTGGATGAGGCGAGGAGGAAGGAGAGGAGCATCAGCCACTTGGATCGCATCAGGGAGACCTCCTTCGAGACCAGCCCACGCAGGGCCGGTTGGGCGCGAGTGGCGTCAGGGTCCAGTTGCCGTTCTGCACTCGCACAGACAGGCACTCGCTCGGATGAGACGTATTCTGCTGAGCGAAGCAGATACGCTGTTCAGACACCTCGTAGACGATCCCGACGTGACCAGGATCTCCTCCCGGTCCATCGGAGTCGAAGACGAGGATATCATTCAGCACCGGAGCCGTCGCGCCCCCGCTGGGGAAGGCGACGAGCCCCTTGGGCGCAGGATCGTGGAAGTACGAGTCCGCGTTGCCGTTCCGCATCGGGATGCGGTGACCGTACACCGACGCGTAGTAGCGGTTCACGAACTCCACGCACTCGAATTCGAGTCCGTGGAGGCCGCGCTCGTCCGCGCCCATGTGGCGGTAGATCGCGACTCCGTTCAGCATCCCCATCACCTGCCCCCGCCAGCGCCGCTGGCTGGAGCTCGGGGACGTGAGGTCGGTGAAGCCGTTCTGGGTGCTCATGATGACGGGGTATTGCTCCTCGTCACCAAACCAACCCATAAGCCCGCTGTCCACGAAGGACGCGATACGGGCGCTCCCCGTCCAGTTCATCCAGCCAACCAGCCGGTTGAGGGACTGGTAGGGCTGAGTCGTCGTCACGAGGCGCACGGGGCGCGACTCGAGACCGAGCTGGATCTCCTTCACCCGCCAGACGTACATCAGATCGAACTGCGGGGGCAGTTCCTCTCCGAGATCGTCGACGTGGTAGGGATTGGCGTTCGGGCGCCGGGGATCGTGGTACAGATGGTAGCCGTACCAGTGACCCTGGCGCCCCAGGAGAAGGAGCAGGTGCGAGTTGAGCGTACCGTTGGCGCTCAGGATCGCGGCATCGCTCTGGGTTTCATGGTAGTGGTAGCCCACCACGTAGATCCCATCGGACGTCAGCGTGGCCCCCTGGCCAACCGTCCCGACGATGCGCGACAGCCAGATCCGGCGGTCGTACCGCTCGATGATCTGATTGCGCGTGCGATCGATCTCGAAGTCGCCGGGGTAGCGCGTCGGCCGGTCGTAGACCGTCTCGAGCTGCGCCGCGTTTACCTGAGCGAAGCGCCAGGCATCCGCCGACTGCAGCAACCGCTGCCCGCCGACGATGAAGTTGACTGCGTCGCAGACCGCGGCACCGCAGGCGACGTTATCGATCATCGACTCGGGCAGGAACGACGGCACCTGCGCGGCATTCGTCGTGTTCATCAGCCCCGTCAGGAGCCCCCGCTGAGTAGCGGGGTCACGGCGGGGCTGGATCGTAACCTTCACCATCCACTCGGAGGTGAGGCGTGCTCGGTCGCGGCGGAAACCGATGTAGAGCGGAATCGTGAGAGCGGCAGCCACCAGGAACGGCAGTGCCAGGATCACGAGGAGGCGTCGGTAGACCGACAGGCGCCTCGAGTACCTTTGAAGCCTTGAAAATCGACTCTTTGCCACGTGGCACCTTCCTCTCTTTGTGTCTTCAAACTCGGGTTGTGAGTCGCAAAAGCGACCCGGCACTATGGCTCAAATGAGCAAAAAGGTCAATCTATTTCGGAAAAACAAAACGCACCCCTGAGACGGGTGCGTTTTGCTTGCGGATTTCTGACGTTATCTCACCTCAATAACCGCTTGGTTATCGCTTTCTACGGACTCTGGCACCACTCCCGTTACATCCACCGATCCAATCAAATAGCCTGGGTGAAGGATGACAGGAACGCTTGGAAGAGAGATGTTCACAACCCGCGTCGCGCCTACGGCAATGGAGCCGACGGAATACGTTTTGAGCAGAACGTCTCGTGTTTCAAGGGTCCGGTTACTGGAAAGTGTGATATTCAACCGGTGAGCAGTTGCCGCTTTCGTTCCAGTATTTTTCACCTCGAAACGTCCTTGCACTCCACAGCGCTCAACGCCACGTACCTGACGACAGGTTTGCGTAGCGGAGAGCCAGCGTCCAACTAAGTTACTCACTGGACCAGGAGTAACGGTCAGACGCACTTCCGACTGGTTGTTGCTCGTATTCAGATCTGCCGTGTTCGACATAACCGTTCCACGAACGACCATCGCTCCAGCAACTCGTGGTCGATAGGTAATCGTGAATACGATCGAGCGACCACTCAGAAGGTCGTCCAAGTCACAACGAACAGACGCTTCGTTCGTACTACATCCGCCCCTACTCGTACGACTGAACGAAACAACGTCGGTGTTTCTAGGCGTTGGAATATTCGCGATGACATTTTCAGCGGTAGCTGGGCCGTCATTTTTAATCGTTACTCGGTAGACGACGGTTTGGTTTTGCGTGACCGTTGGATAAGGTGTCGCAAACAAAGTGATCCCAAGATTAGCGCGAGGAATAGTAGGAGTAGGTACAGGGCTAGGCGCTGGAACCGGACGGGGACTGGGTGTTGGTACTGGCGCCGGCGTTGGGGTTGGCGTAGGACTTGGGGTGGGTGAAGGAGTCGGAGCTGGCGTTGGGGTTGGCGTCACAGATCCTGCACCACTGGTGTACGCCCCCATCGCTCCGCCATTTACACGCGTCGTCCCGGAGCGGTCAATCGAAATGCTATTCGCTAATTCCCCTACTGGTACGCTTGACGGGGAACGGTCTCCACCCGCAAAGGAAGGGATGACGATTGCGGCTAAGCCGGTCGCATCCGCCAAGCGAAAATCTCCTTGGGCTGGATTTACAAATCGTACTTGCGTGGAGGTGAACTGGTTATCTCGACGAAGCTGTGTCGGGTTACAGGTAGGGCGTGAAGGCGAACAGCCCGTTCCATCCCCTACACCAACATCATCAGAGGCATCAACGATTATATTTCCCTTGAACTGTAGGTTCTCATCGGCATGCAGGAGACCCGTCAAACCGGATCCAGCCCGCGCGTTGCGAGGCGCTGCGACCTGAATCAGATATGGTGCTGACGTCCCTGCAGGATTCACGAACAAGTTATTGTAGACGAAGATGTTTTTATTTGGGATCGGTGACTCTTCGGCGTCCGATGAACCCCACGCACCAAGCGCCTTGACCGCCGGACAATTCACGCGATCATCGCCTTGGTCACAGGCACGGCCGCCGAAGTTTGCTTCAAACACGTGGTCCGCCTGATTGCCACCCAGCCCAACACCAACGCGGTAAAGCGTGTTGTGTGCCATGAGGATGTTGTATCCCCCATTCACGCCCATTCCGGCTGTACCCGTATCATGAATCACGTTATTCACGAACTTGATGTCGTAGGCTTCGTAATGAATCCAAGGGGCAACTAAATACTGAACACCTGTTCCTTGACCGGCGAGGTAGCCCCCAACCCCACAGTTATAAATTTCATTTCCTTCCAGACGAATCTGAGCCGATCCACC
>CAZRJW010000007.1:0-8495 GCA_964600845.1 uncultured Gammaproteobacteria bacterium
GACCGAGCCCGCCCCGCCCGAGCCCGCGGCGCCCGATGCGCCCGTCGAGGGCAGCGACCAGGCCCCCGCCGAGGAGCCCCCCGCCGCGCCTCCCGCGGACTGAGCCGACAAGCCACTACCCCCAACACGTTCGCGCACTCGCGAGCAGAAAGATAAAACGCAAAAGCGCCCGCCTGGACTACCCAGCGCGGGCGCGACGCATTTTACAAACGATTCATTATTTAGTTATCTCGCGCAAAGACCAACTCTTTTCCTTCCTTGATCATCTGTTGCAGCTCCTTATCTGAAATCTTCGCCAGCGCCTCTAAACGCGTGGCGAGCATTGCTCCTCCTTCTTTTTTTGGCTGACTTGCTTTGATACTCAATGGAACCGGTAAAATCCGAATAGTCTCAGGAGCGATACTCAATTCAATCGCGAGTCCTTGTTGCGTTTCTTTCGACCAATCCTGGTCAAAAATGAAGTTCCCCAAGGACCACACAATCGGCTTTCCTTTATAGGAAGAGAATCCTTGGACCCAGTGCGGATGACCTCCGATGACGATGTCCACGCCTTGATCAATCAGCCAATGCGCAAGCTCAACGTTCTGCGCGTCTGGACGATCACGGTACTCATTCCCCCAGTGGAGGTAGGCGATCACAAGATCCGATTCCGCCTTTGCCGTCGCAATCGCTTCTGCCGCTTGCACACGATTCACAGGATTGTCCGTGTTGTTCCACCCAAGAAACGCGAACCGCTCGCCTTTTATCGTTGTCGTTGCGAGTGCGATCAGCCCGTCATCTACCTGATGACCAAAGGTCACAAAACCCGCCTGTCGTAAACGTGAAACGGAATCGGCATACCCGGCTGATCCCTGATCAAGCGCGTGGTTATTCGCCTGGGAAAACCCATCCCATCCTTCCGACTTCAGCACCCCCGTCCACGCAGGATCGAATTGAAAATCAATCGATTTCACCGGCAGTCGGCGCACGGGGGTAACCGGTCCCTCCAAATTCGCAAGGGAGAAATCAAACCCAGAAACCCAATTCGCAGGGAGCTGCAGAAATGGATAGCGCGGATTGCCGGATTTCTTGGTACGAGCCGCGACATTTCGATCAAGCATGATATCGCCCACCACTAAAAGAGAAATATCTGTCGACGCAGGAGCAGAGCTCGTCGCCGCAGTAGGAAGGATAGTGGTCGAAATTGCCGACACTGGGGTGCTCGAAGAAGAAACGATGCCTGATTCAGATGAAGTCGATACTTGCTGTTGTTGAGTAGCCGGCTGTTGTTCGGGAATGATCCGTTGCGCCTCCGAAGGAGTGATGGATCGCCAAAGCAAGACAAGGATTCCGAGGACCAATAACAGCCCTCCCAACAACGCCAAGCTGCGGGTTTTTTGTGTCATAGATTAATTTGACGGCATTAGCACAAGCACAATCTTTTCTCCCTCAGGTACATTCCCATCATTCCAATCGTGAGCCGCATTCAAGAGAACGGCTGCATCGTAAATATAATCCTTCCCTTTCCGTGTTCCTGGGTCATTCGTAATGATGCGCCCATCGCGTAGATATCCTTTTATTACCAGCATGTGATAGAGCGGGCCTCCATTCCGGAAATTCGGATTTTTCAGCGCCTTGCCCGAGGCCGGAAAGATGACGGGATAGCCATTCGCAATCGCATTCCGCACGGTCTCCATCGTGGTCAGCTCTTTCACAACTGCACGGACGCCATAGCGCGCTTGCGCAATCTCTCCGATTCTTCGGAGGGTGACATCTGGAGCATCCCCCTGACTTGTTTCGTACGCCACCAAATCCAGAATAAGACGATCCGCTTCATCGGCGGTAAAATCTGTCGTTCGTCCGTTTAAAAAATTCTGCGCCATGAGGAGCGAAGCCTCTTCACAGGCTTCCTGATACGGCATGTCCCAATTTTGTTTTGGCGCCTGTAGCATAAAAGGGACCGCCAAGTTCGCTTCAGCCGGACGTACCCCTTCAAACGTAAATGGGTCCACCAGTGGGGTACTAAGGGCAGGAGGAGTGGTGGTCGTTACCGGACTTGGCTGGACTACGACTGTCGTTGTAGCGAGTGGAGGAACTCCTGACGTAGTCGTAGCCCTGACAACAACCGAGGAAGTCGCCGGTCGATAAGGAGCCGCCGCCGGGATGGAGGGACGCTGCAAGTCCTCTACCCACGGACGAAAAACTCCACGCGCAGCATATGCCGCACCTCCACCCACTCCGAGGATGACGGACACAACGAGAAGAATTCGGGCAGAGCGCATATGCCCCTAGAGTACGAGGGAACCGCGCATCTGACCAGGTGCCCCGTACCCCCAATCGTTGCTTCGCGACTCGCAATGACCCTATCATACCGATATATGCTCAAACCTCTTCTAAAACTCTGCGGTCTCACCCTCCTGCTCGCCTGTAACCTTACCGCGCTTCAACCTGCCCGCGCCTATGACCCAGACTTCTCACCACCCCTCTTCTCCTGTGGACCGTACCTTGAAACATACGTTGTTCGCGGGCTTGATGGGCGTGAAGGGATGGGTGTCCGCTGTGTAAAACGCAGCACTGGACCAGTTCTCGCGAACAAAGTCCCCGCTTTCGCTTGGTATGGTGAAGGAAGTTGGTACGGGGCCACTTGTCGGTATCGTCATGTCGGCCAAGCCTATCTAGAAAAGAATGATCCACAGGTACTAAAAGGGTTCGCATCTGATATCACAGGAAACGGGGAATGTGCCGATGGAAATTATGCAGGTAATCTTAAAATGAGGATAATCGACGCCGATCACATCCAGGTAAAAGGCGGTGGGTGGGATGAGGAATGGACGCGGACGACAGGCGTTGAGTATGTTCCGCTTGCGAGCCCAACCTCCTGCGGAAAATGGTTCGACCAGTATCGCGCGATTTCCATCGATGATTATTCAAAGAGGAGTACATCAAAAAATGCAAAACCAACACATTCAGGAATTCGCTGCGTTATGAAAGCAGGGCCAGCAAACACCACTTGGTATGGAACAGGCTCCTGGAACGGTGGCGCCTATTCACATCTTGCGACCGGATCATCAAAAGGATACGGGGCAAGCGACTTCTGTAAGGCCTCAGAGACAGCGTGCGGAAACTTTACCTATGGAACAATCAAACGCCGGATCTCTCCGAAATTAAAGCTTCCAATCGTTGATGGGTGGAATGAAGTTTGGTTGAAGATGAAGTAGGGATTCTCTCTTAATCCCAACGAAGCCACAAACCTGGCCAACGAACATAAAAGACATCAAACTGAGATTTGAACTGGGTAAAGCCATTCCAAGAGGCCGGGTCTCCTTTTGTTCGGAAACCATCAAACTCGAGCGTCCGACAGCCACGCGCCTGAGCGATCTGGAAACAATCATCCACGAGTCCAACGGCCGCAGAAGTCTTCTGACCAGCCGGCGTCAAAAAAGACGTGACATGGAATGTCTGTTGAATTTCTGGAATCCAGAGCGAGGCAAAGCCTGCGATAATTTCTTGTGTTTCTCGGTGTCTCGCGACTCGCAGGGTCATGCGGTCACCATGAGCCACCGCTTTCCGTCTCACTTCTTCACTAAAAATAGCAATTAAACTTTTGCGCTTCCCACAGGTGTAGAACGCATTAATATAGGTCTCCGGGTCCGCGTCGATCACTTCGTACTCGGTTTGCTTCAACCAACGTGCCCGATGCCGTTTTGCATGCTCCGCCCAACCTAAGTGAAAGGGCCCTTCGATAGGAATCTGAGCAAACCCAGTCAAACGATGCCCTGCAGGTAAAGGACAAGGCCGCCAACCAGTAGATCGATCTGGACGAACCGAGATCGGCTGCCAGAGCGCGAGTCGAGCCCCCTTTGAACGACCTTCTGTCGCTGGGTCGCCAGAGCCCGTGTAATGATCAAACGCAAACCCCGGAAGCCTCTTCCGAATCCCGTAGACCTCACCCGAGTGGGTTACTTCATAGCCCGGACGGCTTCCATATTCTCGCTGGATATATTCCTTGCACGTCATGCTGTGCTGATAGATCGCTGGCAGCGGGTCCCCAACGATACCCGAACCCCAAGGACGAAAGAGCGTCACATGGTTCAATCGATACTTCCAGTGTTTTTCGATGGAGCAATGCCTCTTCCACAATTCAACTGCCTCCGGTTCCAGGTAGGCATTCATGAGGATGGCTCCGTGCGGACGCAGGAGTCGCAAGACATTTTTGATGACTGTTTCTTGGTAGGTCGCGACTCCGACGTTGATCCCGATAAACATGTCGAGCACGATCAAATCGTACTGACCCTGTAGGCGAGGGAGTACTTCCGCCGCGTCTCCGATAATAATCTCCGGAATCAATTTCCCGCTCAAGTGCCCAAAGCGCCGCGCGAGATCAACCATGACCTGATCAATTTCAACAACAGTCAGCGAGGCTTTCGGGAAACGCTTGGCATACATCTTCAGCGTTTCCCCTGGGCCAAACCCTAGCATCAAGATACGACGGACAGACAAATCACGTGGCAGCTTAGGAAAGGCATCTTTCCAAAGACCGTTTAGATAATCGTCTGCTTGCCCGACGCCGCCGGCCGTAACGCTCCACTGCCCCAAAAGACGGGTACAGGAAATTGGACCGTTGATCTCGGACGGAACAACGAAGCGCTCGTAAAACCAACTCACACGGTTTTTTCTACTCAACCGTCACTGCCGTCATCTTCACTTCTTGATTTGGACGATCCTGTGCATCACGTGGCATGTTGGCAATTTTCTTGGCGACATCTAACCCTTCCACAATGCGACCGAAGACCGAGTAGTCAGGTGGAAGTGGGTAATCCGCGACCATGATGAAGAACTGCGAGCCGTTCGTGTCACGCCCAGCATTCGCCATCGCAAGCGTTCCATCTGGATAGTAAGGGGCCGTGAAGCGCTGACCCTGCATATTGAATTCTTTTTCTGGAAGACCAGTCACGTTGTCATTTTCAAACTCGTAGCCTGGACCGCCCATTCCGGTACCCGTTGGATCTCCACCTTGAATCATGAAGCCTGGAATCAAGCGATGGAAAATCGTGCCGTTGTAGAAACCGGCCTTCGCTAACGTGAAGAAGTTGGACGCAGCGCGAGGACCCTTGGTGTGATCAAGCTCAACCACCATGTCGCCTTGTGTGGTTTTGATACGAATGCGCTTTTTATTAACCTGATCGGCTGGCAAAATACCTGGGAATGTGAGGTTGGTTGAGGAGGACATAGAAGGAGGAGTCGTTGAAGTTGGTTCAGAGACAGGTGCTGCTGGAGCAGGTGCGACCGGCGTTGATACTGGGGCAGAATTCGCACAGCCAGCACCGAGCAGGGTCACAGCGAGGAAGGAGGCAAAATAGCGTGTTTTCATAAGAGCCTTTTTAGAATGCCATATTGCACACAAGCTGACTACACTTCCCAGGGGAAAACCAGGGACGCATCTGTCCCCTGTTTTACGAGACCCGTTATGAACTGGGGCGCAAGCCAGGTGGGTGACATACGCGCGAGATCACACTCATCTTCCTGCACGACTTGCGAAAGATCTTCGCCGGACTCATTCCAGGCACGGACAAAGGTGGCTCGGGTTTCAAGCGGGAGCCAGGTCGCTCGAACCGCAACCGCTTTCCCCTTCCCCTCCTGTACCAACCGCCGTGCAATCGCGCGACAAGCGATTGTCCCTGCATTCCGTGGATGACCCAGAGGCAACCCAACCCCTGAAGCGATCAAGGGAGCGCGTGTATAACTATCAAAGACGTTTCGTCCCGAGGACCCAATTCGATGCGCGAGTCCCGCCTGCGTTTCTTCACCCGCGGTATTAATACGCAGCTCTGCATTTTGGAGCACGGTTTCACATAGCTGCTGAATCCGCAGTCGAACCTGTCCTAGAGAATAAGAATCCAGATGTTCGGCACGAATCAGGACGAGCGGTTTTGCTTCATTCGTGAACAGGACCGTCACTTCGTAATCCGCCCCGAGCCAAAACCAGTCCTGGTCATTTGTACGCTTATCTTCAATCAGATACGCGAGCTTACGCGCCAGCACAACCGCTTTCGGAAGCAGCTCCGGTGTTTCATTCGTCGCATAGCCTTGAGCGGTGATTGGTTCACGACTCCCGATCGCCTTCGCCCACGGCGCCGGCATCGCTTCAAAGGCAATAAATGGTTCAACAGCTCCCAAGACACCGCAATTTGCGAGCGCCTGCTTAATCGTAGCGGAAACATCAAAATCGGCCGTCGAACTCACTTCCCCCGCTAAAAATAAGACGCCTTTTCCCCCACAGGCGCGGATGTTCAAGCGCGATTCTGGATCACGGCGTAGATACTCTTCCACAACCGAAGCGACCACGAGGTCACAGGCTTGATCGGGATGTCCCGGACCGAGAACGGTTGCCGCTGACATAAGAGGCGGCCACCTTAGCGAGACCGCAGCCGATCAACAAGCTAGTACAAAAGCTAACCAAAAAGACCTTTAAAACGGATCCGGAACGTAGGTTGGCTCAGCTGCATCCGCCGGAGGCTTCTTCTTAAACACTGTCGTCGGCTTCGCCTTCCAAACGGACTTCGTCCCCAAGCGCGGAGCATAGCTCGGCTTCATAGGCGGCTCCCTCTGAAGAACTGGGTCATCCCACGGGTTCGTTTGAGCCCCATCATCTCCTCCCCACTCCCACGGGCGCTTCGGACGCTGACCAAATGCCGGACGACTCGTTGAATCGATCAACTCAACTCGATCGAACAACCGTGGTGCGACTTCATCAATAAAGGTGCTCACCTGATTAAAGGCCAAGGCTTCATAGCCCATTGTCATCGGATAACTCAAAATTAAGTGTCTGCGGGCACGTGTAACGGCGACATAAAACAAACGCCGTTCTTCTTCCATTCCGCCCTCTTCCGTCATCGCACGTTTATTGGGAAACGCAGTATCCGCCAGATGAATAAGGAAGACCGCATCCCACTCAAGCCCTTTCGCTTGGTGAATGGTGGAAAGAATGACGCGCTCCTGGTTCGGATCGACCACTTCTCCTTTTCTGCTCCCCATGACTTCATCGTACAACGCGATGTCGGCCAAGAAACGCGTCACGTCTTCGTAATTTTCCGCGAAACGGGCCAGCTGCTCCAAATCTTCCAAGCGTTCACGCCAGTTCGGATATTCACGCTCAAGCAGACTACGATAGGAAGAATCCAAGACCGCTCGGATCATGCCAGATGGCAGCGGACTCTTCAGTACGATCGCTTCTCCGACTTCCATAAATTCCTGCCAGCCAACCCTGCCTCGACTCGCGAGCGCCCCCATCTCAGGTGCGTTGATCACATCCTCGAGAGAACCAAGACGAACAGCTCGCTTCGTGAGCGTCGCAGCTGTCGTCGCGCCGATCCCTGTTTGAAGTCCAAGCACCCGGAACCAGGCGATCTCATCCACTGGGTTCGCCGCGATCCGTAGGAACGAAATAATATCTTTGATGTGCGCGCGTTCGAAAAACTTTTGCCCACCACGATACTCATAGGGAATATCCCGTTTCATCAACTCAAATTCGAGCGCTTGCGAATGGGCGCTCGACCGAAACAAGACCGCCATGTTTTCAAGCGCTGTTCCCTGCGAACGGAATTGGAGGATCTGTTCTGCCACGTAGCGCGCTTCTTGCGCAGCTGACGCACACGGCACGAGCTTCGGCTTTGGCCCCGATTCGCGCATGGCGATCAACTCTTTTTCAAACTTTTCAAGGTTGTGCGACAGCGATTCGTTTGCAAGCTCTAACACTTCTGGAACCGAACGATAGTTACTCAATAGCTTGAACATCTTGCCACCGGGCCATTGCTTTGGAAATGATAAAATATTTTGCACGTCCGCTCCACGAAAAGCGTAGATTGATTGCGCATCGTCCCCCACGACCAACACATTTCGATGCGTCGCTCCGAAACCTCTTACGATACGTGCTTGAATCGCATTTGTGTCTTGATACTCATCGACTAACACGTATTTAAACATCTGTGACAGCCCTTTCCCAAGCGATTCATCTTCCAGGACCATCGCCATGAGCGATAGCAGGTCGTCAAAGTCGAGGGCGTTCGAGGCTTTCTTTCGTTCTTGATATTGAATTCCAATCGTCACAATGTCTGAAGCGAACTGTGAGAAATGAGGATGCTTCGCCGTCAGCACCTCCTCGATCGAACGTTGAGTGTTGCGCGCATACGAAATAATATTTTGCACAACCGAGGGCGAGGGAAAACGTCGCGCCTTCGGATCGATCGAGAGATCCTTCATGACCGCCTTCACTAAATCGTCTGCGTCATCCGCATCGAGAATCGTAAAATTTGAACGATAGCCTAACGGCTCCGCATACGGCCGAAGCAAGCGACTCGCAACCGAATGGAACGTTCCTCCCCACATACGTGACGCCTGCGGTCCAACCAGCGCTCCTACACGCTGCAACATTTCTTTCGCCGCCTTGTTCGTAAACGTCAGTAACAAAATCGAAGAAGGATCAACGCCCTGTTCTAAGAGATAAGCTACGCGGTAGG
>CAZRJW010000007.1:8595-27098 GCA_964600845.1 uncultured Gammaproteobacteria bacterium
AACAAAATCGAAGAAGGATCAACGCCCTGTTCTAAGAGATAAGCTACGCGGTAGGTAATCGTCCGCGTCTTACCCGAACCGGCTCCCGCCAAGACTAAACAGGGACCATCCCCGTGTAACACAACATCCAGCTGCTCTTGGTTGAGCTCGCGCTGGTAATCAATGCGACCGGTCAGTGGACCGCCAGAAACAGGTGCAGACAGGACAAAGGTAGACATCGGAAAGAAGAGTAGCGGGTTTGAATAGGAAGAGAAAGGAGCATCTCTTATTGCGACAAAACCTTATCCATTCTAAGGTAGATCCGCCCAGATTTCGCACAACGCGAACATTCCTGCGGTACGTATGGAAGGTTTCGATGGACATTCCGTTCATTCCCTTGCCTGAACAGGTTTCAGGAAGGATTGGGCTGGTCGCTCAGTTCTACGCCTCGAACAGCGCTGACATTCGTGCGCACGCTGCAACAGGACTCATTCCGGGAGCGCGGGCCCTGCTCGACTCTCATCCCCCGCACTGCACCTTCACTCATGCGACGGTCCGTGACGCTTCAAAGGGGGGCGCTGTCACAAGGCCTCGAGGCTGTACGAGCGCTCTGTGCAGACCAACACCTCAACCTGCGACGCTCCGTGATGATCGGTGGACACTTTCAGGTGCTGCAGGACGAGAGGCCGAGCCCCGCACTTCAATTCGCCGCCGTGCTCTCCGCACTCATCCTGCGCCCCTGGCTCGATCCAAATACAGTCGCGGCGGCTGTCCAGGAAGGTCTCACGCTGACCCCGGGTCAACAGTGGTGCGTACGCGAGCTCGGTCACCCCCTCGTGTTCCCGGACGTTGAGAGCGGCCACTTCAGTCGCCCGCTTCATGTGAGTTTTGGGTACTGGAACAACGACGCATTGCCGCTGTACGCCACCACTCTCACGAGACCACTGATCTGCGACATCGCCGCCATTCGACTCGCTCAGATGGGAAACCTGGGCGTCGTCGACGCGTTCTTCGACATCTAGAGCAGCTCTCCCCGCCCGCGCCATCCTTGGAGGAAGATGGCGCGGGCGAACTGTTTTTAGAAGAAAGAGCGAAATGTAAACAGAAGGCTTTACAGAAAAAGTGTCTATTTTAAGCAAAATCCGCCTGTTTTCTTGACAATTTTAATACATTATGCCATACTACGTTGTTCTGAAGGTGATAATCGCTGCACTATTGCTGGCGTAAATCACTTTTGGGGACTAGGATCTCAGAGCTTTTCGCTTCTGAATCCGAGAGCAATCGCTGCTCTTTCGACCCCACCCACACGAGTTTTACAGCGCTTGGACGAAAATCCTCGCGCTTCTCTGGCCTTGCGTTCGTCCCTAGGAATCCACGCCGGCAGCTGGCTGGCACAACCCGCCAGCAATGTCTGGCTACGCTTCGAACATGCCTGAGGAGGCAAAGTCCATGAACCAGTCGACGTTCTCCAAGTTCTACGCGCTCACCCTCGTTCTCGTCGCCTGCGGCGCCCTCACGGGCTGCAGCGGCGACAAGGACAACGACCGCCAGCCCGACGACACCGACCAGTGCCCGACGGTTTCGGCGGGCACCACGCCCGATCCGGCGCGACCCGGCTGCCCCGCGATCGACACTGACCGCGACGGCATCCTCGACCACAACGACGTCTGCCCCGGCATGCCGGTCGGCAACGGCGTCGAGGCCGACCCCAACCGGGCCGGCTGCCCGGCTCCGGTCGTCATCCCGACGATCCCGACGCCGCCCCCGGTCCTTCCCAACGGGGAGGACCACGACGGCGACGGCGTGGTCAACGACGGCGACCAGTGCCCGACAGTCCCCGCAGGCACCCCCGACGAGCGAGACCCCTCGCGCGCCGGCTGCCCCGCGGGTGACCGCGACGGCGACGGCGTGAAGGATCACGACGACCGCTGCCCCGGCGACAGCTCCACCACGGAGAACGACCCGGACGGCGACGGCTGCGCGAATCCCGACGGCGACCACGACGGCGTACTCGACGCGGTCGACCAGTGCCCCGACCTCCCCCAGACCCCCGACGCGGGGACCCCCTCGGGCGACGGCGGCACGGTCGAGACCGACGCGAGCGCGACGGACGTCGTCGACGCGGGCAACCCCCACCCGGGCTGCCCCGCGGGCCACGAGCCGACCGTCGCCCTGAACGACGGCGCGGTCGAGACCGACGCGACTGCCACCCCCACCGATCCCGATAGCGGGACGGTGCAGGCGACCGACGCGAGCGTGGCGACGAACGACGTGGTGCCCGGAAACGGCAACACCACGGTCATCGTCCAGGTCACGCCCCCGACGCCGGCCCCCGTGGTCGACGCGGGGACGCCCTCGCAGCCCATCCCGACGGAGCGCACCGTCTCCGGCCTCGCCGTCGGCACCCTTATCGAGGGCGCCAGCGACCGAACGGCGGCGAACGCCTTCTGCTGGGTGACCCGGCGCGAGGTTAGCTACCTCATGGGACACACCTTCAACCGCGTGTGCCGCGAGGGCGAGACGGGCTGCTGGCGCCTGAGCAATGCGAACGTACGCATCCAGGACTGCACCAACACGGCGACGCCGGGGTGCAGGTACCAGGACGGCCGCATCTTCGCCTGCGCCGAGGGCGCCGAGAACAGCATCGTCTGGCGCTGCGCTGAGGGCACCGTGCCCTGCACCGCGCAGAACGCCAGCGACGCCTGGAGGTCGCGCCACCACCCCCGCCGCTAACGCGGTACGTGCGTGGCGACGATCGACGGCCACACCTTTGTCACACGCTGAATAAGCGGTTGATGGAGGTGTAGAACCCTCCAACTCGTGTGACAAAGTTCCTTCCTCTTCCGAAGCAACCGCTTCGGCGACACCCGAGGGCTCCGGCTCGCGAACGTGGTACTCCCACGAACGCGCGCACTGGAGCCCCGGGTGTTTGTCGTTTTATGCACAAAAATGGTATGAAGTGCGGGACCGGCTTCGCTTTTTAAGCCTGAACGCCGGTAAAGACGATCCCCAAACAACCCGAGAAAGAGAAATCGAGGAGAAAGAGAGGAAGCATGGCGAATAACCCCGATCGTGGCGCAGGCCACAGTGATGAGCCCGATGATTGGGCTGACGTCTTTGTGGAGAATCCAACAGGATCCCTCACAACACCGCCACCAGCGGGATCGACCCGTCCGTCGGCTCAACCGCCGGCCCGTCCGTCGGTACGACCGCCGGAGATCACGGGCGTCCGCACTCGGACTCCCGAACTCGAGGCGGCGGTCACGGGAGCATACGCTTCTGCGACCAATCGCCCTATCATCCCGAGCCTAGCGGAGGATGATCCGATTGACGGCGCGCAGACCAAGACGATGTCGGCACTCACTCAGAGCGAGCTCTTGCAGCTTCAACGCAACCTGAGTGACGATGGTCGCCTTCCTCCGCCGGAGGGAACTCTTCCGCCTGACGGGCAACCCCAGACGGAGGGGGCTGTACGCAGCCAAGGGATCCCTGGAAATCCCAACAATCGCTCGGGCGAGGAAAAACGAGTGACGCTCCCCGGGCACGGAACATCATCCGCCCCGAGGATCGGACGACCTGTGGATTTCAGGGCGAGAACTCCCGCCCTCGGCGTGTGTGGCCACCCTTCGTACAGAGGCCCGATCGTGGCCGAAGCAGGAGCAGCGCCTGAAGAAACTCGCGATACCGTGAAGCCTTCTCGCGACGAGTACGGTCCGACGGTTCGCGAATTCCGCTCAGACTCACGAAGGAGCGGCATCGGTCGGCCGGACCATCAAGCTCCCCCGCCGGCCGACGAGCATGCGGATGCCGACCCTGTCGTCATCCCCTACTCCGACGTCCCCTCAGCCGCTCTCCGAGCGCTCTACTCGAATGAGCTCCCTCACGGTGAGCTATTTGAAGGGCCTGACACAGACCGAGACGTGGAAACCGCGTTCGATCAGATCGTGGTGGACAAGGTCTCTTCTCGTGAGGTGGCTTCCCCACCAATCGTCGTACAAGTGCCGGTTACCGGCCCTACGCCGCGACCGGCGACTTCTCAACGCACCCGGCGACTTCTCCTCGGAGTCGCCACCCTGACCCTGGTCATCCTCGCAGCGGCTATCTACCACCTCGCGGACAACTGGTGGTACTACAACCCGTTCTGAGGACCAGCCCCTCGCTCGACGCTCCACGGAAGAGCGCCGCGCCCCTCCTACCCGATCTCTCCCTAGCTTCCGTCACCGCACGCTGGGGAGAGATTTCGCATTTTAAGGCTTGCGGGCTTGATCCAATATTGATAGATTTTCTTCGCTTTCAGTGTCGCCACCATTCACTCTCGCGTCGGGCTATAGCGCAGTTGGTAGCGCGCTTCGTTCGGGACGAAGAGGCCGTGAGTTCGAGTCTCACTAGCCCGACAGGAGAGTGAATCGCCCATCATCTGCACATTCTTTTATAAAACCTCACCGTACATTTCTTATGCGCTCATCGCTTGAAGCTCCACGTACGAAGCCTGCGACTCCTTCTAAACAGAGGGAGTTCCCGAAGGCATCATATTTAGTTCTCTATGGAGCCCTCGCTTTTGGAGCCCTGGGGTGCGAAAAAATAGACCCAGACCCGGCAACACTCACTCCCCTAGAAAAAATCCGTGCGGGCGATCGAAAAACAGTTGAGGAGGTTGTTACGCTCACCTTAGCTCCTCGGCCTGCTGGAACACTCGTGGAATCGTCAAGCCTCCAACTAGAGGGTAATTGGCAAGGACAGACAAATGCGAGACAACTAAACGCCGCCATCGAGAACGTCTGTTCCATCGATGCGACCACGAGAACTGCTACGCAGATTGATCACGTGATGTTCCATGCAGAGGAATCACAGGAAGCGGCGCTTGAACTCCATCGTGTTCAATTTAGGTATCGCTATGCCCGCACTGTCGTCGGTAAACCCCGCCTCCGGGCAGGAGGCGCAGCTGAAAGTACACGTATTGTCAGCCAACAATTAACAGTTCACCCTGTCGGAGAACGTCTGCCTAGACGTGATTCTCAACCGACTCCTCTACGCACCCATTACACAGCCAACTCCTATGAGGCTGCGCTCGGACAAGCACTCTTACTAATCGTGAAACCCGCAGAAGGCGTCGTAAACGCGCGGATGCTCCAAGATCAAGCAACCGCCATTCAAAATCACGTACGCTTCCAAGGTGAAACCTGTGGTCCACTCACGACTCCTGGCATGACGGAGAGTATTTACTGTATGCGTGAGTTCAACGAAACGACCAGCCTCACCATCGAAGACATTCGATCAGAGATCCAGCCGAACGGATTCGTACGCGTTGACGTCAGCTATCACACCGATTCTAGCGAGCCTGCCACACCTGGTAGGTAGCATCTTCGGCCATCAACGCAGAGCGAAGGTTTGCTCGATCAAAAAACTTCTTCACCGGGATCGTCCCTTGTACGACCAGCGTCATCAACCCATCTGGAGCCAGGTGGGTTTTGGCTTTTGAAATGAAATACTCTAACGGCTGCGTTGTCTGACGCGCCCCCTGATGAACGGGTGGATTGCTGATAATGAGATCGTATTTTGCTTCTATTGGAAGCGCATCCCAGCTATTCCCCCAAATTGCCTGTACCCCTGGCACATTTTTCTTCGTTGCTTCAATTGCGAAGGCATTCAAATCAACGGCATCAATCGAGACGTCGGGGGTTCGCTCCTGAATCGCTCGGGCGAGCACACCCGTTCCAGATCCCATATCCAAGACACGGGCACCCGGTGCACAGTCTGGAAGCTGTTTAAGCAAAAGCTTTGTTCCCTCATCAATACTCCCATGCGCAAACATGCCCGGGTAAGAGGCGAAGGTCAGAAAGCGCTTCCCGATCGTTGCCTTCACCTTTTTCTCCCACTGACTCAAATTCGGACGTAGCGCTTCCGTGACCGACGTTCGGACGGCCGACATCACCCGTTCTCGATGCTTATAGATCACGACCTCCGGTTGCTCAAACCACGGAGCAAGATGATCTTGGACCGACTTAATCCCCTCTTGATTCGCCCCGTAAATCAAGATGATTGATCCGGATTGAAGACGCGAAGCGGCAACTTCCAGCACAAGTGTCGTAAGCTCACGGTTTGTCGGAAGATGTAGAATTACCCCATCAAATACCCTCTCATCTGGCCACAAACAAATCTCACGTGCCGCCCAAAGCCAACTCCACTCCGTCACCTCACATCCCTGGGCGCGCAGCGTATCTCCCACCAGCGGAGAATCAGGCTCAATGACTAACACTCTCCCCGTCAGCGGCTTGAGTTCAAGACCAAGCAACAAAATATCCCCTGGGTCGGTGAATTCCATAAACAGGTGTTAGTGAGTATGTCCCGCATGCCCTCCGTGGCCGCTCCCCACCTCTTCCTGTGACACGTTCCGCTTCTGAAAAAACCAAGCCGTGAGCAAGGCGCTAATAGGAACTGTAAAAATCAACCCAATCGTACCCGAAAGAGATCGGATCACCTCGTCTACCACGCTATCGAAGTTGATGAACTTCAGCCATGAGCCGCCGAACTGCGAGTAAAGCAGAAGAGTTGAGAGCGAACCTCCAACATACGCATAGACTAAGGTATTCGCGAGTGCACTCATGTGGTCATTTCCGATCGTCATCCCCGCTTTAAACAGTTCACGAAATGCTAAACGTGGGTTTGCGCGCTTCACTTCTGCTAAGCCAGATACGATCGACACAGCCACGTCTTCCACCACACCTGCCGAAGCGATAATAATTCCGGCGAACAGCAACCCGCGTGGATTCAAACTGGGATTTTGATTAAAAAACAAGCGGTCTTCTTCTGTCGAAAGCCCATTCAGATGAGCCCAGTCAGCAAAGATCCAGGAAATCAGATACGCCACAAGCGCACCTCCCATTGTCCCAATCGCAGTCACATACGTCTTCCGATTCCAACCCATACTAAACCCGGACGAGACCAGCGTGAACACGCCGCTCAGTACAATCGCAATTGGAATCGGATTCACTCCGCGCAAGAAGGCGGGAATCAACACGTAGCCAATCAGCGCAATAGAAATGAGAATCGAAGCGGCTACTTTTAGTCCTTGCCACCCTGCAAGCAATACAAGCGATAGAACAAATAATACGACCAACCAAATCATCGCGGAGCGGCGGTCGTAGCCTTCAATATAAAACGTTTGCCCTGCATCAGCGGAAGATTGAATCAATATCACGACCTTGTCCCCCTGGCGTGGCTGAATACCGTACGGATTTGAACCAACATCGTTTACGATGTCGCGCGTCTGCCCATCGAGTGGTCCTGACAAGAAACGAACCGTGTACGATTCCACCTGACGCCCGCCGTTTACCGTCTGCTCTTCATTCCGTTTTACCGCCTCAACCATCGCACGCTCATACCGTCCATCACGGCCCCCTTCACCCGTATCGACTGTGGCAGGCGTACTCGTCACTGAGATGACGGCGGTCGTTCCGGAGGTAGCGACGATGTCGGGCAGGGTACTCGTCGCAGTCTGCGCCTGTGCCGGAACGGCGCCTAAGAGCCAGGCTAGGCTCAGAACCCCAAACAACGAGAATAGAAGACGTTTCATAGAGATAGACTCAGCTTAACCGATTTTCGCTTCCCACGGAAACGGTCGTAGGTAGATCGCTTCTTTAGCCGCGTACGTCGTAAGCCAATCGAGCAACTTCGCCGTCGCGCGCGTGTCCTCTTCGTTATAGGCGATCAGCGCCTCTAAATCGGACGAGTCCTTCTTGGTCAACCAACGCTCGTAGACACCAACCGAATCTGCTCCATGCGAAACCGCCCCTTCCCAGGTCGCCCCAATCAGCTTTCCAATATTTTTTAGACTGTAGATATACAACGGAAACGCCGCATGATCTTTGAGCGTCTCATTGAGATCGACCATGGAGTCCAGGAAGCGTTTTACACCTGCATGCTCCTCCGTCTGATAGCGGCGCCCCATGAGCTCGATCCGTTCACGCTCGTACATCGAATAATGGTAGACCACGTAGTTCTCGGGCAAGGTTTCTGCCCATGCTACAAACTTCGCCCAGAGGCGTTTTTCATCACTGAGGCGTTTGGCGACAAAAGGAACATACTTCTCTTCCCCTGTTTGCGTATCACGTACAAAACAGCCGAAGAGATAGTCCGTATCCGTTGGCGGATGACTTTCAATATCAAAATGAATCTCGTAGGTGACAGGAGACGGCTTAAAGGCGGCACGGACAATGATCGCATTCTCCGTCAGACTCCGCGCCTGACGTTGGATGGACTGTAGACTCTTCAGGGTAAGACGCGGATCAAGGCCGGAGAGCTGGGACGGATCCATCGCAACCGCTTGCTCAACGGTCAACACCCCAATCTGGCGCAGCGCCTCGCGCTGTCGACGATTCACCTGAAACAACAGAGCGATATCCTGCGTACGTTCGGCAAGCTCAAGGCAGCAAGCTCCCCACGGCGAAACATCAACACAAGCTTTGCGTAAGGTCGGATCTGGGCACTCCCCCGCCTGAATACGTTCAAGTTCTTGAATAATTTCTTGCACTTCAATCTCCGCCTCACGTGGATCACTCGGGAGCAGTTCTCCATCTGGACCAAGCACAAATCCCTCCGTCGGCATCACTTCTTGGATTTTCGAGAGCAGTCGCCCCTGCCAACCAACCTGTAGATGGTCTTCCTTCCGCAAGACATGCTTCCGTTTCACTAGCACCGGAATATATGACCAGTCACCACACACGCTGGGCTGCTCTTTCCGAATCAGCAACGTCGGATTTCCGACAATCTGCTCATATTGCAAGCAGCCGCCATAGATCGCTGCTGCTCCGCGCTTCATCAAACGCAGCGTTTTTTTCGCACGCTCCTCATCGCTCGCCCCAGAGACAGAAGAGATCTTTCCATACATCTTCCGAGCGATCGCTTTCTCTTTAAGCAACTTTCCTTGCATCAACTCTTCACGCGTCTCCATCCCCTGCTTCTTCAGCGCTGGGTCTCCATATAATTCCCAATAGAGCCAATGCGGGCATTGGAGATAGCGGAGCAACTCTCGATCGGAAAGCAGGGGTTCTATGCGAGACATAACGGTCATCATAACAGAAAGGAGGGCCGAAGCCCTCCTTATCCGACAAACGAACGATTATTTCGTTTCTTTGTGCGCCTGATGCGTTTTGCAGTGCGAACAGAACTTATTCAATTCAAGACGAGCTTTGATCGTCTTTTTGTTCTTGTGTGACTGGTAGTTGGTTTTCTGGCAGTTCGTGCAGGCCAACTTGATGAGGAAGTCTTGGGACATACGTTTGAGATGGGAGGAGAATACGCGTAAAACCCGCTTTTGGCAAGTTTCTCACGATGGAGCCGAAGACCGGGTTTGAACCGGTGACCTACGGTTTACAAAACCGTTGCTCTACCAGCTGAGCTACTTCGGCATGAATAACGTAAAGCAGGGCTAGAATACGGGGTTTTTTAAAGGAAGTCAACGGAGCCTGAGAAGCGCTATTTTATTGACTTTTTGGCTAATTTGTGCTAGAGTTGTTTGTTCTGGACGCCTCCCTGTGGCTAATTTTTAGCCCTAGAGCGGCGACCGGAACAGCGATTTTGCTCATTCCCCCGGACGTAAAGGCCCAGACCATGCTCGAACAGCTCCGGCGTCTCATCGAGGCCCTCGGCGACATGCCTCAAACGATGGATGAGCTTCGCCGCATGGCGGAGACGATCGCCTTGTACGGGAAGATCGCGCTCATCGTCGCGGCAGTCGCGGGTGCCCTCTGGGCCCTGCGGATGCCGATCCTCGCGGTCGTCAACGTCTTGCGCTATCGCGAGATGCGCGAGATCGACAAGGGCGAGACGGAGGCTGCCGACGCCCGCGGCATCGTCGAGACGGCCAAGGCCCTCAAGGGAAGCGGTCCGGTGAACAAGGAAGACCTCCTCGCCGCCGTACCCGTCTACCACGAGCTGATCAAAGCAGCTCGCACGAGCCGTAAGAAGCTCCTTTAACCTCGGTCTGGGTCACCGAGCCTAAACAAGTGGATCCGCCAGGCGCGCAGCACTCACTCGCGCGCCAGGAACCAGATCACCGATTCCCGTAATCGACGATGCGGTTCCTCCGAGGCAGCTATTCCTTCCCCAGTTCTTTCACCCACTTCGTGAACTCCTCCCCTTTGTGTTCAAAGTTTTTCCAAAGGCGATAACTAGGTGAAGCCGTCGATAGCAAACACGTCATACCAGCAGAGGTGTGTTGATACGCAAAGCGAACCGCCTCTTCCATCGATTCTGTTTCACAGAAGGCAAAAACCCGTCGCGAATGCCGCTCAAGGGCGGCTTTTATGTTTGCACCCGTATCAGGGAATAAAACGATATTTCTTACACCGGAGGCATCGATCATCTTCGCGAGCTCATCGAAGACATAGCCGCGGTCCGTTCCCCCCAGAAAGAGCGTCTCTACGCGTGACACCGCCTGCAGTGCTTGGATCGCTGCCTCTGGTGCTGTAGCGATCGCGTCATCAATGAAGGTAATTCCTCGGTATGTGCCGACGTCCGTCAAACGATGTGGTAACGGCTGGAAGTCTCGGATCGCCTGTTCCGCCTGTTCGGGCGTAACACCGAATTGCTGCGCGGCCGTCCATGCTCCATAGACATTCTGTATGTTGTGCGCTCCACGCAAGCGGAGTCCTTCGAGCGAGAAAGGAACGCTATCTGCAAATGGAATCGCTGTTCCGGGCGCTTCTTGTACGAGCTCCTGTAGCTCTGGATACTGGGAGTTATAGATAAAGACCTGCTTTGTATCCCCTTTCCGTACGATGTTTGCCTTAGCTCCGAAATAAGCCTCGAGTGAACCATGATAATCCAAGTGCTCTGGAAAAAAGCTTGTGAAGACGGCGACCTCAGGCCCACGCTCGAGATCATCGAGTTGGTAACTCGAAAGCTCCATCACATACACATCCACTTGATCATCCTCATCTGCAACATCGAGGGCTGGTGCTCCGATATTTCCTACGAGACGAGTGCGCTTCCCGCCCGCCTGCAGCATCGCCGCAATCAAAGAGGAGGTTGTACTCTTTCCCTTTGAACCCGTCACGCCCACGATAGGCTTTTTGACGTTCGCAAAAAACAGATTCGTCGCAGTCGTATATGGAACCGTCAGGAAACGTTTGCAGATGCCCGGTGTCTTGATCACGAGATCACCTACTGTCTGCAACGCGAGATAATCCGCATCCCGTGATTGATCCGCGATGATGATCTCTGCTTGAGGCGCATGTTTCTGCAAAAAGCGCTCGGTCGCTTGCCCTTCTTTGCCGTACCCAAGGAGAACGATCTTCTTCTTTGTCTGTAGCTCAGCGATGGTCATAGAGTGTGGTAGATCTTTTGGAAGGGTGTTGGGAGCGCTGCGATCGCCTCTGCGTTCGGTGTCAGAATATCTTTCTCAAGCGCAGCCCAGTCGGAGACGAGTGGTGCTACTTCCTCTTCAAAGAGTCTCATGATCGGCTCTCCGGTATACGCTCCTGATGCCTGCGCTAAGTGAAATGCTAAACGCGTCTCCTCCGGCGTACCCACACATTCGAATGGCTTGATCCCCTTCACGCCCAAGAGCTCGCGATACAGGTCTACGAGTGCTTCATCCGCAAATACATCTTTTCCGATCGCTTCAACGAGTTGTTCTTTTGGAACAAACGGAGCAAGCAGCGCGAACACAAAAGCACACTTGGGACACACTCCACACCAATAGGCTTTCCCTGCACGCTCTGGCTGCTCCTTGCTCACGACGAAATTACGGTTACAGCTTGAGACATGTCCAAGGTACTGCGGCGAACGTGCGAAGAGCTTTGCGATCGCGAGTTCGTGTAGCGGACGAAGCAAAGAAAACGTCGTGACGTCTGGCGTTACAAACCTATGGATATAGTCCCGAATCAGCTCTTCTGCCTCTACCGACTTTGACCACTGATGGTTAATTTCCATTCCTAGATATTCAACGTTTCCCTCACTTGCACTCGACTCGTTGGAAAAAGCCACCCACGCATAATCACAAAGAACCGCTACGAACATCGCTCCAAAACTCCAAACCGTTGTAATCGGAACGTGACCGTTATAGGCGGTGCCCGCTTTGGATAAAGCGATCATCTCTGGATCAAGTTTTGTTTGAAGAACTAATTCGGGTTCAATAAAAAACTGCATGACATCCTTTTGCACCTTTGAGGCTCCATAAACAAACGGTCGGAATGGAATTTTAGCCGCCATCAATAAGTCGGCGGAAACCATTGAGTCCTTGCCGCCACCAATCGGAAGAAGTACTCGATCCGTTCGCTTACAGGCAATCGCTGGCGTTGCTTGCGCTGCCGTCACAGGGAACTGAACCAGTCCACGGAAATCAATTTGCTGGCGATAAAAGAATTCGCCCAGTCCTTTTGTATAGACCGTTGTCCAAAAGGCTACCTGCTCTGCATCAAGAGCATACCCGGCTTCGAGCACCATTTTTGCAGGGCAATACATTTTCCAGTAACTCACTCCCAATACAAGGTGAAGAGACTGTAGACAACGATCAATGAGGGCCTGTGGCAGCGTTGCGAGTCCGTCCCGCGCTTCAGCGGGCAACGTCATCACGTCCTTGAAATACTCCTCTGGACGTTCCGCGAAACGGACGGTGTATTCGAAAACAACCTCGCCACGCTCACGATCAAGCGTGTACCGAGAAAAAACAAACTCACGTGGCTGGGTTGGATGCATACAGAGATTGCCTCTAGTTTGGAGGAAGAGTGAATTGAAGACAACTTTGAGGCGCTCATCCTTGTTCCACGACGTCGACGCCCACCGTCTTGCGGAAGCCGATTCGATCCGGCGCTTCATCGCCAAGCTGCACCATGGATCCGAATTGAATCGCTTCTTCTCCATAGCGGTCACGGATCCGATCCATCGCATGCGATACGCGTTTCCAGGGGGCACCGGTATCGATTGAGGTTAGAAGTGAGGAACCGTCAAAACGTAATTGATCCCCCGGGGTGACAAGCCCCCAGAAGGTCACTGCCAAAAACGAGACTTCCTCATCGAGCGACCATAAACGATGCAAAAGCTCGGTTCCGTGCTGAATGAGCGTAAATGAATCATCCGACGGCTCGTGAAAGGCGTGCGTCAGTGAACGGGTGAACTGAAAGGGAGATCCCCACCCATGGATTTCGTCCTCATTGTCTTTCTTCCGAATGCCGACCGTCACACTCATCCCAGAAGCGCTCTTCTGAAGCGCCCGCATCCTTCGTGCTGCACGCTCAAGTAAACGGAGAAAGACCGCAAAAACCAACCCCTTCTCGTTCACTTGCCGTGGAACACAATACGAATGCCCAACCGATTTTGGATCTTCATGACCATCCCCAAAACCCGCATCCACCTCAAGCCCAGACAGCGCGGCCCATAAAAAGAATCCGTTCTTTCCAAAAAGACGGATGAGTTCAAGCGGCGGCGAGCGCTTCACGTCAAGCAACGTACACATTCCCGCCCTCCCGAGTCGCCGGCGTAAACGCCCTCCAATCCCGCAGAGCGCATCGACGGGTAATCGTGCCAATACTTCATCCATCGTAGCCGGAACAAACACAACTAACCCATTTGGTTTTTTGAGCTCTGACGCCAGCTTTGCTAAGCGCCTATTCGGCGCAATTCCAACCGAACACTTCAACCATTCCCCGATTTCTGTCTGAATTCTCCATTGAATTCTGGAAAGCATCCAGGCGGCTTCAGCCGTATCGCGACAAAAACCCGTAAGATCCACGAATGCTTCATCGATCGAATAATATTCCACCCGATCCGAGATCTGACGCAGCATAGCGAACACACGAGCAATCACCGAACGATATTTCGCCGGCTCATTCTGAATGAAGACCGCCTCAGGCACTTTTTTCCGCGCATCTTCAACTCGCATCCCTACTCTCATCCCCCGCTGCTTCGCTTCGACCGAGGCCGCGATGATGCATCCACGCTCGTGTAAGTAGGCACAGACCCCAAGCGGACGCCCACGGAACTGCGGATTCGCCTGCTGCTCTACCGTCGCAAAGAACGAGTTCATGTCGATATGTACGATGATCCGTGTAGATAGCTTGAGATTCATATCGGGGTTCTTTACAGAAGCGGGACTTGTTCAATGAACCATTCTCCCTTTAACGGGAGAAAAACCAACCGAAAAGGGTTCCCCATAACATCCGTGACCGAGAAAAACCGAAAGAACTCCCTCCCCTCTCTCCGCTCATGCACCAGATGCACCGTTTTCACGGCATACGCGCGCGTCTGCCAACGAAAACGGAGCGGCCGAATGGTGCCGCGAGCAAAGACAACGATCACATCAATCGCCTCTCGTTCAAGCTCGCGCGGCCCCATATAGAACAAAAATAGAACAGACGAACTTGGGTGTCAAGCTTCACTTTATACCTTGACCCTTCGTTCATTCTCCGTCATTCTTACGGAGCAAAAGTTGCATGGGCGAGTGGCGGAATTGGCAGACGCACTGGCTTCAGGTGCCAGCGACCGCAAGGTCATGAGGGTTCAAGTCCCTCCTCGCCCACCAACAAAAAACATCCCAGATCGGGATGTTTTTTGTTTTTTTTACTTTTTGTACTCCACCATTTCCTCAAGCGGCACACGCACTTTCGGGTGTCCCGGCTCTGCTGCATAGCCGATCGGCAACAAGACACACGGCATCTTATCCGTGAATCCGAGCAACTCTGTAAACTTCGCTGGGTCAAACCCTTCCATTGGACAGCTATCGATCCCCTTCTCAGCCGCCGCCAGGATCATCGCTTGCAACGCGAGATAGGTTTGTGGCTTCAACCAAGCAAATACCTTTTCCTCCGTTGAGGGGATCCAACCTTGTACCATCTTCTTGTAGCCCTCTGCTGACTCTGGGCCAGACTGAGCCTGAATCAGCTCCGCTGTTCGGTTAATACGGGCATGTACGTCTTTCATACAAGACACAACCAGCAAATGGCTCGCATCCGTCACCTGCGATTGACCAAAGCTCGCTTCTCGCAGCTTGGCGCGGAGCTCTTCGTTCGTTACCACCGTGATATACCAAGGCTGGGTGTTCGCACTTGAACAAGACAAACGAGCGGCTTCTAGGATGTACGCAAGGTCCTCATTGCTCACCTTCTTTGTAGGATCAAATTTCTTGGTGGCAAAGCGCCGAAGCAGTAAATCATGAATGGTCATAGGCATTTGAGGGTAGCACCTCTGAAACAACCTTGCCAATAACAGGGAAATAGATAAATAATGGCTTATATTAGCCAAATACCTCTAAACATTGCTTGACGTATCTGTGAATGGCTGTTATGGTTCACATCGTTGTTCGACGTTTCTCATAGCGCACTCGTAGACGGGAGCTCTGTGAAAGTCGTCGCAAAAACCAAGCCAAGCAGGCTTTCAGCCGATGTGGAACAGGTTCTAGAACGGCCGCTCCGACCTCGTTATTTTTTGTCTTTGATTTCTGACATTTTGAATCTCTTTAAAAACTCTATGACTCCTCCTTCCTCCTCGAACGCACCATCCTCTGACTCCGGATCCGGGTTTTCCCCATTCCGCCCAGGGATCAATCGTCCAGGAGCCGGATCGCAACGCCCAATGCGTTCTCGATTCCCAAAACCAGCGCCATTCTTGCGCTCAAACTCCCCACACGCACCGATTCAGAACAATACGCCTCGTATCGTTCCTGCCACTCCCGCCCCAGCGGCCGGAGTGTCGCTTGATCGTGCTCCACACGCTTCTTCCACAGCTGCCCCAGCTAGCACAGGTCAGCGCTCACATGGCTATGGCAATCGCCCACCCTCATCCGGGAACGGTGGTTCTCGCCCACCGGGACACGGTGGCTCACGACCAGGCGGTCGCGGCGGAAAACCAGGTCGTGGCGGCAAGCGTGGCGGTGCTCCAGGCGGAGACCTTCCAAACGTGCGCATGACGACCTTCCGCAATAAACCCGTCCACAAGACAGGGAGCGATGAAGACACCCTCAGCACCGTTGCAGGCGATGAGCGCCTCAAGGTCGTTGTCCTCGGCGGCAACGAAGAAGTCGGCCGCAACATGTCGATGCTTGAGTACGGCAACGACATCATCTTGATCGACATGGGTCTTCAATTTCCTGATGAAGACATGCCTGGCGTCGACTACATCATTCCAAACGTTTCCTACTTAAAGGGCAAAGAAAAGAACATCCGTGGTGTCGTGATCACTCACGCCCACATGGACCACATCGGTGGAATTCCTCACATCATGCCGCAAATTGGTAATCCACCAATTTTCAGCTCTGATTTGACCTGCGCGATTATCAAAAAGCGTCAGGAAGATTTCCGTCAGTGCCCTCCGCTGCATTTGCATGCCGTCAAATATGACGACGTGATTCAGCTTGGTGCTTTCAAAGTCGAATTCTTTGGTGTAGCTCACTCGGTTCCAACCTCGATGGGTATTATCATTACGACCCCTTGTGGAATCATTGTGCACACCGGCGACTTCAAGTTGGAAATGGGAGAAAAAGCCGGATCTGTGCAAGAAACAGAAAAATTGCGCAAGCTCGGCGAACGGAATGTGCTCGCCCTCATGATCGACTCGACGAACGCCACCCAAACAGGCCGTCAGTTGACCGAGGTCGACATTCAACACAACCTCGACGACATCATCCAAAACTCCAAGGGAAAGGTGATCATCAGCACGTTCGCGTCCATGTTGTCGCGTATCCAGCAGATCATTTTTGCCTGTGAGCGCATGGGCCGTAAAATTGCCATTCTTGGCTTTTCGATGAGCTCGAACGTTGCCATTGCGCAGCAGCTCGGCTACATCACGATGCAGAAGGGCACACAAATTGAAGCTCGTGACATCCATAAATACCCTCGTGAAAAGGTAGCGATCGTTTGTACCGGTGCTCAAGCCCAAGAAGGCTCGGCGCTCATGCGTATCGCGAGCCACGAACATCCAATTGTGACGCTCGAACCAGGCGATAGCATCGTCTTCTCGTCTTCGGTTATTCCAGGCAACGAACGCACCGTTCAGCGCTTGAAAGACACGCTGTACCGCGAAGGCGCAAACGTCGTGCACTACCAGATGATGGACGTGCACGCCGGTGGTCACGCGCGTCAGGAAGACTTGATCGAAACGCACCAGATGATCAAGCCAAAGTACTTGATTCCGATCGAAGGAAACTATTCCTTCTTGTGTGAACATGCGAATGCCGCCGTCCGCGGAGGCTTCCCACGTGAACGCATTATCATTGCCGACAACGGCCAGATCACGGAATTCGACAAACAAGGAACCGGCATGTTGACCAACAAAAAGATTACGACGGACTACGTGTTCGTTGATGGTCTCGGCGTAGGAAACACCAACCAGATCGTTCTGCGTGATCGTCAGCAGCTGTCGTTAGACGGGGTTGTTCTGGTCGTAGCAGTCATCGATTCCCGTACCGGCGCGCCACAAGCATTACCAGACATCATCTCGCGCGGCTTCGTCTACATGAAGGAGCACCAAGAGCTGATTACCCACGCCCGCAACAAGGTTGCTTCGATCTTGCGCGACATGGATCCTCGTTCTCGCACCCAAACCAACTACTTAAAGGACAAATTACGCGACGATCTCGGCGAGTTCCTCTATATCAAAACAGAGCAGCGTCCGATGATTATCCCCGTGATCATTGAGGTATAGGTAAAACTCGGATTGCTCAGCGAAGGACGTCCCTCTCCAGGGGACGCCTGCGCTCTTGCTAGTGCTCGGCTCGTTGTCCAAGTCGTCACTTGGCCAAAGCCCCTTACGAGGCACATCCTTCGCTAAACATCCTCGTACTCAAAAGTTGGAGGAGTAGATAAAAGTTAGATCAATTATTCATTCTCTATGTCTTCAGGCTCATCGAAGCCCTCACTTAACGTTACCAATAAACAAGTGCTTGCCGTGTATTGGCAGC
This sequence comes from uncultured Gammaproteobacteria bacterium, assembly GCA_964600845.1. Lineage (GTDB taxonomy): Bacteria > Patescibacteriota > Patescibacteriia > 2-12-FULL-60-25 > 2-12-FULL-60-25 > JAGOTP01. The sequence continues at coordinate 26,468 of CAZRJW010000007.1, forward strand.
ATCTCAAACGTCATCCCTTCATCTGGATCGGGCTTCTCCTGACCATGGTGGTTGCAAAGTCGACTGACATCTTCATTCCGCTCATTGATAAGCGCCTTATTGATGCCGCCGCAGCCAGTCTCGCTCTGCCGGAGCGTCCATTAGATCTCCTCTGGCAAACGCTCCTGCTGATTATCGGTATACGCGTTATCGGGTGGGCATTCTGGCGAACCTCTGGCTTCATCGCCTCATGGATCATCAGCAAGACGAACATGGATCTCCTAGTGACGGGATTCGAAGGGGTGCTTAAGCACTCGTATGAATTCTTTTCGAGCAACTTTGCAGGCGCGCTCTTACGCAAGATCCAGCGCCTCGCAACGAGTTTCGAAACGATCACAGATGCACTCCTATGGAATCTGATCCCGTCGAGTATCTTGCTGATCGGTATCTTCATCGTTCTGATCAGATCCTATCCCCTGTTTGGACTCTTCATGGGAATCTGGTGTCTGCTCGTCATTGGGGAAAGTTTTCTCTTCCTGCGTTGGAAGCTCCCTCTCGATCAAGTACGCGCCGAGAAAGACACACACCAAACCGGTGTTCTCTCCGACGCGGTCACGAATGCGCTGAACATCCTCCAATTCGGTGGACAAGC
>CAZRJW010000007.1:27198-54771 GCA_964600845.1 uncultured Gammaproteobacteria bacterium
CATGTCCTGTTAGAACCAGTCGAAATCACAGATGCCCCAGGGGCAAAAACACTGGGTATCGAACAAGGACAGATCAACTTCAACAAGGTGCACTTCCAGTACCACACCCAATCTTCTGGCGTACAGGACCTCTCGCTTGCCATTCGTGGCGGCGAAAAGGTTGCTCTCGTCGGACCATCCGGTGCCGGTAAATCAACCCTCACAAAACTCCTCTTCCGCTTCTACGACGTCACGAACGGATCGATCACGATTGACGGACAAGATATTCGCGCAGTTTCGCAAGACTCATTACGTCATGCCATCTCGCTGGTTCCGCAAGAACCCATCTTGTTTCATCGGACGATCCTCGAAAATATTCGCTACGGACGTCCAGACGCCACCGAAGAAGACGTGATCAACGCCGCCAAAAAAGCGCGTTGTCACGAGTTCATTTCACGCCTCCCAGACGGATACACCACGTACGTTGGTGAACGCGGCATCAAACTCTCCGGCGGAGAGCGCCAGCGTGTCGCCATCGCCCGTGCCATTCTGAAAAACGCCCCCATCCTGGTTCTCGATGAAGCCACCTCGAGCCTCGACTCTGAGTCTGAAGCTCTTATCCAAGAAGCGCTCACGGAACTAATGGAAGGCAAAACGACGATCGTCATCGCCCATCGCTTGTCTACGGTGATGCAGATGGATCGTATCCTCGTCTTAGACGGCGGCAACGTTGTCGATGAAGGGACCCATGCAGCCCTCATCGAACGAGATGGACTCTACCAATCGCTCTGGAATATCCAGGCCGGAGGGTTCAGTAGTCATCAACTCGCCGAACAATCCCCAGAAGAACAAACAACCCCGGCCTAGTGCCGGGGTTTGTGTTTTATAGAGGAGAAAAGATTTATATAAGCTTTAGAACCGAGGCGTATTTGGACTCTAACGCCCATCCAAGTCGCCTTATCTCATATTCAGAAGAACCCGTTAACCGATCAGCAAGCTCTTTGAGCGGACGTGCACAGGCACGCCCACCTTCTACAAGAGATGCATTCAATCCCCGCTCTTCCAGATAAGAAACGGATTGAGCAAACTGAGAAATATCCACCGCTTCGGCCAAGGGACTCTCATAAGCAATAGAAACCCCAGAATACGGAAGAGGATCTAGGTGCTCTGGAGGTCGATCGTTCGCTTGATCGCCCAGCAAACTCTTCTGTACTGCCTCCATGACCTCCTTCGAATCATACTGGATGTTATTCAGATTCACTTTTTTTGCCCTCGCTAAAACATCCATCGTCTGCCGTTGAAGACGCCCCTGTTTTTCCAGAAATGTTTGCTGCTGCCTGATCTGAGTATCTGCATGGACACGTTGATACTCTGGTCGATATCCTTCTGTACTCTTCAAATCTTCTATAACTCTTTTTGTTGTTTTCCCAGCCATGTAGCGGTCTGACCCAACCTGAGAGTAGTAATAGGTTGCACTTGCGACACGCGTCAAAAAATAATTAACATCCTGTCCGCTTCCTTGCACCGCTGCAGCAACACGCTGCTCAGATTGAAGGAGCTGTCGCTTTAAGGGGGCTAGTGCCTGTTCTCGTTCTTCTGGCTTGAACTCCTGTAACTTGGCGGCGGCGAACTCCATATTTTTCTTCTCCTCTCGAAGAACGTCGTACATCTGGTCTACCATCCTTCTCCTCGCCTCGTAGATCACGTTTCGTGTTTGCCGCGCCTCCCCGATAGCCTTACCAAGCTCAGGATCGAGCTCGGTTAGCAGCCTCCCTAAGCTAAATCCGAGTCCATCTGGTAAGACGCTCTCAACGAACTTTGCTCCAGATAATGCGAATGCATTGTCATGCCAATAGTATCCACGACTATCGACATCAACAAGCTGTTTTGCAAGCGCTGGGTTTTTCGCAATCCGCTCTGCAGCTGACTCACGTGCAGCGATTAATGCCGCATCCGCTCGTGCCTGTGCCTCGTACAGGTCTGCATACAGCTCACGGAACGTCTCTTCACGTTCCTGCTTGGCTTGAGGATCAATAAACGCTTGGCTTGCTCGGCTCAACCGTCGCGACCCCTCAACCTTGTGCCGGCTGCTCTCTTCATGATCGTCCTTGATATGAAAGCTCGACGTCACCTCCCAAGATTCGACTCCATCCACATCTTTCTCCCAAGCTCGCTTCCGTGTCATCAGCTCGGTATACGCTTCGCCACAGTTCTTCCCGAACCAATCATGCTGGGCGTTTATGTATGCCTCACGAGAACGCTCACGCGCCAATGCCGCCTCGCCGTATTCTTTGACCCCTGGTGGTAATTTCCAGATCTCAAGCGCTTTCGTGAAATAAAAGGCATGCACCGCTTCGGGATGCTCGGCATAGGCACGATAGAGATTACTATTCCCCTCAGGAGATCCTTTTGCTAATTCCGCTTTTTTTGCCTCAACTTCGTTCCGTAGACGCAATGACTCTGTGTAGTAATCAACTCCATGCTGTGCCTTATGTCTTTCATCAGGGGTAGTCGCAGCCTCCAATTTTCGAGTGAAATTACGAATAGCTAACGCATATATATCCGCCGTCATCTCCTTCCCGGCAGCCTGACTATCTCTCTGCGATCTCTTTCGCCAGGTATCCGCGAGCGCGCGGAATTCCTCGCGTTTATCAGCCTGAACTTGGCTCCGCTCAAGCAATGCTTCGACGGCAGAAACTGAGCGATCTAGTTCAAATGCATACGGCTCACCGCGTTTCGGTAGCGATTCTTGGCGTGGCTTTAGCCGTTCAACAGGCGCAACATTCTGTACTTCTGATCGAGGAGAACCATCTGGCATAGAGAAAAAGGTCAATGAATAACTCAATGGTACCATACAGAGATTTTTCCTGTACCTCCCCCATCCCCTAGCCGTTTTAACGTCGCTCCGTTACGCTAGCCACACTATGCAAGACCTCCTCGTTTCAGGCGTCCAGCCGACCAACAACCTCCACATCGGAAATTATATTGGCGCGCTGAAACAGTGGCTCACACTCCAGCATCAGCATCGCTGTTTGTTTATGGTTGTCGATTTGCATGCGATCACGGTCCCGCAGGATCCAAAGAAGCTCCGCGCAAACATCCTCGATATCGTCGCAACCTATCTCGCTCTCGGACTCGATCCGAAGCGTTGTACACTGTTTATCCAAAGCGAAGTCCCGGAACATGCGGAACTCGGCTGGCTCCTCATGACGATCGCTAAAATGGGCGAGCTTGAACGCATGACGCAGTTTAAAGATAAATCGCTGAAGCAAGGCGAATCGACCAGCCTTGGGCTCTTTGGCTATCCCGTTCTCATGGCGGCGGATGTCTTGCTCTACAACGCGAGCGCCGTCCCTGTGGGTGACGATCAAGTGCAGCATATCGAGCTCATGCGTGACCTAGCCCAGCGCTTCAATAGTACGTTTGGCGAAACGTTCACGATTCCACGTGCGCTCATCCAAGCGCAAGGCGCTCGTATCATGGCACTTGATGAACCAACCAAGAAAATGAGTAAGAGCGCCGACTCAATGTACAACTACATCGCTCTCTCCGACGAAGCGGATGTGATTCGAAAGAAAATCATGAAGGCGGTCACGGATACGGAAGGCGTTGTCCGCTACGATATTGAGGCTAAACCAGCAGTCTCGAACCTGCTCACCATCTTCCACCACATGACAGGCGAAACGATTCCCGTGATTGAAGCGCGTTACGCCGGACAAGGGTACGGGGCGTTCAAGAAAGATTTAGCCGAAGCCGTGGTCGCCCATCTCTCCCCTATTCAGGAACGATTGAATGCCTTCAGAAACGACCCAACTGAGCTTCACAAGATCCTTGATGCCGGACGAAACCACGCACGTTCGATCGCGAGTGAAACGATGAAAATGGTACGAGAACGGATGGGGATCGGACGAGCTCTCTAACGAGTTGAATACAGACTTGATCCATGGTATCGTCCGCCCGGCGAAACAGATGACCGCGCTGGTCGTAAGACCGGTGAGGAAAGTCCGAGCACCGAACCCGTCGTAAGGCGGGCTGAAAGCGAGAGCAGCTAACGACTGCCAGGATATACCTTTGGGTCGCAAGGCTCAGAAGAAACCTAGGGAAAGTGCCACAGAGACAATACTAATCAGGCGCAAGTCTGGTGAAAGGTGAAAAGTGAGTGGGTGTGTCTCGTCGCAAGACGGGGTGCTACCTCTCTCGATACGTGGTAACACGTAGTGTGGTAAACCCTCTCCGGTGCAAGAGCAAACCCTCGCAAGAGGAATGGTCGCTCGCTCGAGCCGTGTGGCGACACACGGCCCAGAGAGATGGTCATCGCTTCGTGTCGCAAGACAAGGAGTACAGAACTCGGCTTATCGTTTCGCCACCAAAAACGCTCCGATCAATCGGAGCGTTTTTGTATTCTTCCCCTCTTAGATCATCGACCACGTTAGTCAATGGGTCAGTCGAGGTGGGGAGCGGTGCGAGCGCGCGTTCTCCCCTGAGTCCCGAGTTGTAGGTGGGCGATGGAACGCGTGGAGCCGAGCGCGAAGCGCTTCTAGGCTTGAGCGTGAGACGGCGCGGAAGCGCCGTTGGATCCGCTCGGAGGAGCGGGTACGGGCGGCTGGTCGAGCGACGACAGCGCGGCGCGCGCCTGCGTGAACCGCTCGAGGTACCCGCCGAACCGATCACCGCAGATCGGCGCGAGATCTGTCGCGGTCAGACCGGAGCAGAAATCGCGTGACGAAGGCCCCACGAACATGAGACGCGTGAGCGCTCCGTCGTAGAGACGAGCTTCCTCGTAGCTCTTCGCAGCGGTGAGCTGCTCGAGGTCTTCGATCCCCATCCGCAGAAGGCGCTGGATCACCAGACGCACGAAGGGCACGTTCGGACACTGCCTCCAGACGGAACAGATCCGCTGGAAGAGGCCGTACCACTTCTCGTGCCCGAGCGCCTTGCTCCCTTCACGAATCAGTTGCCGCGCACCCTCTGAACCATGCATGAAATACAGCATGTTCGTACGAGCATCATCGACCTGGCGAAACCCTCGGTCCGCTGCTTCGATGAGCGCAGCCAGTTCAGCTGCTTCTTCACGATCTTCACCCGTTTTCTGTTCCGTCATCACACTCACCCTTCTCCAGAAGTTGTGCTCAAAGAAGGCCCTCGCCTTCCCGAGCGCCTCTAGCGTGCGGATCGCAACGCGCTTTGTCAATCTACCAGCTCCCCCCTCCGCCACCTCCAAAGCCACCACCTGACGATCCTCCGCCACTCGAAAAGCCCGAGCTCCCGCTTCCGCCAGAACTTTGATGCGTCATACCGGCGGCAACCGAACGTGAAACGCTCGTGAGAGCGCTCACATAGGTAATGCTCCCCCAATTCATTCCCGCGCCCTGAACATAGCTCGGCGGAGCAACCAGCATTCCTTCAAACTGTTTCGCCCATTCCTTTTCCACCCCTAAGGCAACAGCCGATGGCAAGAATTCAGCAAATTGCTCCGGCCGCTTCGCAGGAACATCCGAGAACGCGAGACGATCTTTCTCGGTCACCATCAAAAAGTGACGGAACCCTAAGACGCGCTCGTGGACCTCCGCTCCAGAAATGGTCATCTTTGGCATATACCAACCCAAAACTCCCACGACTCCGGCAAGCAGAATATACAGTGGGTAGGAGGCCATCACCGCGAATACGAGAATGACAAAGCCCAGCGCGAGCCAGCCCCCTCGTACAGCTCCAGGATTTTTCACAAACCACCCACGGGCGATCATCTCGTCGGTCATCAGCTTCATCATCTTCTGATAGGCGGCCCACTGGCCCTGTGAGGAAGGACGTTTGAGGTTCACCTCCACATCACCCGCAAAGATCCCATTTAGAACTTCTTTTTCATAGACCGTGAGCGTGTCGTTGGATGGATCTGGCAAGCGTCGATAGAGTACTTTTTCAGGCTGTTCTGGGTTCGTTCCGACCAATTCCAATTTCGCATAGCCCCGACGCGCCAAATCAAGAATCGTCGCGCTCATGGCGTGCGCAGTGATATCTTGATTATGGAGACCCGCCATCAAACCAGGAGCGAGCTTATCTGGTGGTTCGTAGTGCGGGATGATTACGCCACGCCCCCGTGGATCACGACCCCAGGTATACCAAATTCCACCCATCACAAAACAGAGAAGGAGTGGCAAAAATGTGAAAAAGTTATCTCGCAACCAATACCAGAGATCTGTCGTAAAGCGTCGACCCGCCAAGCTCCCCTTGGGGAATTCGAGTACCACCGTGAAGCCTTCATGCGCTTCTAGTCTGGAGGGCGAATCGGCGACGAGTCCGCCCGATCCACTCACTTTCCGAAATGAGCAGGCTGTATCTGTTGAACCAATCGATCCCGTAAAGCAGCTTTGACGCTGCACCTCGACGCCACTAAACGAGAAGGACGCGCGGTTAATCGGAACCGGCCATTCATTTCCCGTAACGTTCCAATACAGCTCGTGCGAGTCAGAGAAGTCATTAATCGCTCGATCCGTGCGATAACGGATCATGTAGCGATGCGTTCCTGTGACATAGGTCGACTGACTCCCGATCCTAAGCACAAGATCAGCCCCTTGATTCTCCTCCTGCCAAGACACCGCTCGCCCATCCATGGTTACCGCTTCAACGGTATAGTGCAGATCGTATCTCAAAAAAGAGCGGCGGTAGCGTTCGGGTAACGTGCGCAGCAGTCCGTGTCGTGGTGTGCCTTCAAAATTGTAGTCGATCGTTTCTTCGATCGTGAGCTGACGTTCTGGTGTGAGCTTCGCTTGAACGGTAAAGCGCTCAATCGATTCGGCGTTCGCGGCCTGCGCTAAGGCACAAGCAAACAGCCCCATCGCGAGTCCAAGACTCACCTTTTGTAACCATCTGAGAGACATATGCATAGTGTACAATAGAAGCATGTCCTTTGGGTTATTGCGTGTACACCTTCGACATTGGATTGCCGAGAACCAAATCGTGGCCGTCTTACTTGGGTTAGTCTTGGGACTCGTGTGGCCCGACGTCTTTTCTTGGATCAACCGCTACTCAACGCCCTTGTTGATGGCCGTGTTCTTCACCTCTAGTCTCCGCTTATCACTCCCCGCCTTGCTGAAATACGCCAAAGACTGGCGGATGCTGTTGATTGCGAACGTGTTCATGTTAGTGATCATGCCGTTGGCGCTGTTCATCCCTTTACACTTTCTGTCGCCTGAATGGGCGATCGCCTTTCTGATCGCCGGAGTGATGCCAACAGGGATGACGATCGCGCTGGTGGCCGAATTTTTTGGAGGCACCCCTTCGCTCGCCCTCCTCATCACCGTTACCACCTCGCTTCTCGCGCCACTCACGATTCCTCTGCTGTTTCAGGTGGCGATCGGACAAACAATTCCAATTCCTGTCGGCTCCATGATGCGTTCGCTGTTTATCAGTATCGTCTTGCCGTTCATCGCCGCTGCCCTCTTACAACGAAAGGTACCCACGCTTGTCCAACGTTATGATGGCGGCTTACGCGTCCTATCCGTTCTCCTCTTTGGAATTCTCGTCACCGGCATCACCGCCGACACGAGCGGAACAGCCTTCCCCTCTCTTCATCTCATAGACATCGGGATCATTCTCCTTGGAACGGTCTGGGCCGGCCTCTTAACGCGTGCCTCCTACGATCTTCTTCCATGGAGGACCAAGGGCGAACGTCTGACAGTCGCCCTCTGTTTGGTGTATATTAACAACACCCTCGCGCTCTTTATTGCCGATCGCTACTTCCGAGAGTATGGGGCTGTTGCCCGCGTCGTCGTGATCCTACTTGTCTTGAATCTTCTGCTCTTACCGATCAAAGCCGCCGCTCATTCGTTCCTCAAACCCTCCCGTCACGCCCTTTCCTGATATGCCCCGCTCTTCGTCCAAAGCTCCCGTCGTTTTTATTACGCGCCGTATTCCATCGGAAGGAATCGAACTCCTTAAGGAACAAGGCTACACAGTCAAAATCTACGAGAAGGACCAAGCGATTCCACGAAGTGAGCTCCTAAAGCGAGTAAAAGGCATCGATGCACTTCTTCCGCTTCTCACAGACAAGATCGACGAAGAGGTGATACAAGCGGCCGGACCTTCGCTAAAAATAATCGCAAACTACGCGGTTGGTTTTGATAACATCGATCTCGAAGCGGCGAAGGAATACAATCTCCCCGTTACGAATACACCGGCTCCAGAAGTCAGCGAAAGCGTTGCCGAACATACGATCGCACTCATGCTGGCGCTCGCGCACCGGATTGTTGAATCAGACACCTTCGCTCGTTCGGGAAAATACACGGGCTGGTCGCCAAACTTGCTCGTTGGAACAGATCTACGCAACAAAACGCTTGGCGTTATCGGCCTCGGACGGATCGGCTATGCCGTTGCACGTCGGGCTGTGCTTGGACTTGGGATGCGTTGTCTGTATCAAACGCCGCATCGTGATTCTAGCTTTGAAAAAGAGGTGGGTGGCACATTCACTTCGCTTGAACACCTCCTCCAAGAGTCGGATGTCATCAGTGTCCACGTCCCCCTTCTCCCTTCGACAAGACACCTTCTCTCCACCGATGCCTTCAGTCTGATGAAACAAACGGCGTTCCTCATAAACACCGCGCGCGGACCGATCGTGGATGAAAAAGCCCTCTTACGCGCCCTGAAAACAAAACGAATCGCTGGAGCTGCCCTAGATGTCTTCGAGTGCGAGCCAGCGCTCGATTGTGACCTGAAAGATAGATTGTCTCTCGTCGCCTTTCCAAACGTCATCCTGACCCCACATACCGCCTCAGGCACGATTGAAGCCCGCCAAGCCATGGGACGACTCGCGGCTCAAAATATTATCGCCGTTCTTTCCGGACGACCTCCACTCACCCCGGCGAAGTAACTACGTGCTGCGCATCGACAAAGGAACATTATTATTCCGAGCCAGAATAACGGTATTTGTTTTCCGCTCAATGGGCGTTTGTTCAATTTCTGGCTCCACTTCTTCCGCAAACTCCGTGAGATCTTCGATTTCGGTAGGCTCTTCATGAGATCGTTTCATGAGTAGACCTAAATCAAGCGGAGCGGGTGGAGCACCTGTCACAACGAGTCGTGGCCGTCTTAAGGCGGCTGCATCCTTTCCCAATCGTTTTTCAATAATCTCGTTGAGTTTTTGATCAAACTCCGGATTGATGGGTGGTCGGGCAGCCAACGCCGCTTGCTCTTCTCTACTTCGCTTTGTCTGCTCATGCTCACGTCGTAGAGCCTCTGCAAAACTCATACGCGGCGCCATTACTCTTGTTGGCTCGACATCCTTATTTAACGCGTACGTCTCCTTAATTTCATCAATATCTCCTCGAGCACGCATCGCGCGTGAGGCATCTAAGCGTTGATGCAATCGTTCCGCTGAATAGGTGGTCGTCTCCTGGGTCGGAGTCGGCTCAACGCGCGCATCTCGTCTTCGATTAACATATTCTAATGCCGCTTCGTCTATCTCGCGAGTCTTATCTTGATCCGTTTTTCTTTGCGGAATCAATCGACGACCAGACTCGTCTGGTCGCGGGCTCAAAGGGACGGGCGTATAACTGCGTTCATTGTCAAACGAGTTCCTCATATCGAGTTATAGCATAGCATTTTTTGAGACTCCCTAAATGCAAAATCTATCCCCATCCCACCCCTCTCTTCCCTTCTAGAGGGGTAGGTTGCTCATTTTCTTTCAATTTGTTACGCTTCTGCCCGTTAGTGATTCCACATAAAGAGGGCCCTTAGCTCATTTGGTAGAGCACCTGCTTTGCAAGCAGGGGGTGGTCGGTTCGAGCCCGACAGGGTCCACCATCAAAACACACTCCGCACGGAGTGTGTTTTGTTATTTTAAAGGTGACCTGATGACCAAATATAAATACGTTTCAACGCGACACCAACAAGTGAAATTCTTGCCGTGCATAGCCGAATAGACTGACACGAAGCTTCGGCTCACGCGTAAAAGCAGAACCAAACAGAAACGAGGCTCTAAAACAGAGCCTCGTTTCTTGCAAAAGACTGTATTGATTTTTACTAGCGTGGCAGAACGTCGCTTGGGAACACAGCTGTTCCCATTGCTCCACTCACACTATAGTCCGCGGCACGATCGATTTCCTGACCAATGCGATAGTCCATGTAGAAGGCATCGGAGACGTCATCGACTTGGCGTGCCCAGAATGGACCGTACAAGGCTTGAGCTGTCGCCTCGGTCTTCACCCAGCGGAGACGACGGTCTGAATCAACGGCGTAGACACGTGGATCCGTGGTGAATTTTACCAAGCGTGATCCTGGGCGGTACGTGAGGTTCGCTCCCAGCGGAACATCGGCGAGTTCACGACCCGCGACGATGCGCACACGAGAGAAGTCACGGAACCAGGTGAAGTAGACCTTTGGATTTGGGAACGAGTGGCGACGGCCATCCGCACCGATGTAGTAGACCGTCGTATCGAACTGCGTGTCTGGGTTGCCATCATCTTGCAGCTTGATCAAATCGTGTACCTGGACGCCCATCAAATCAATGCGACGAAGGCGGTTCGAGAGATCTGGATCAATGGAGGCAGAGATAACGGGTTGCGCAGGACGGATATGAATCGTGCGTTCGGCGCGCGCAGAGCGATTCGCCTGATCACGAACTTGGACGGTGAAGGTAAAGATTCCGTACTGATTCGCGTAGCCTCCGATCTGTCCGTTAGGAGAGAAGGAAAGACCGCTTGGAATATTTCCATTTGAGATACTCCATTCGTAGGGAGCCTGGCCACCCGACGCCTGTAGTGGATTGGAGCTGTAATAACTACCGATCCCTCCGTCTGGATACCCACCACTGATAATCAGAGGAGCTGGACCAGAATCTGGAACAATTACTTCCTCACGTGGAAGAATTTGGAGGGTAAAGTCTCCCGCCGCTCCTGTTTTTGCAGCAGCTCTTCCTGTCACTTTTACGTTCTGCAGTGTGTAGGTCCCAGCCGCTGTTGGTACACCTCGAAGGACTCCGTCTTCGGATCCCGTTAGACCGGGAACGGATCCTGGAATCTGCCATGCATACTGGGTACCCGCTGGACCCCCGACTGCTGTGAATTGATATTTATACTCAACCCCTACTTTTCCAGCTGGCAGGCTGTTCGTGGATGAAATTTTGAAAGGAGCCTCCGTCACGACTGGATCGGCAGGAGTGACCACGACAGCGTACTGACGGATAATTTCATACGGATGCATGGGGCGCCCGACATCATGCGTCGTAAGAACAACGGAAATGAGGAGATTTCCGGCTTGCGCTGGCGTGCCTCGAATCTCTCCTTGCTGCGTAATACTAAATCCTTGTGGTGCATTATGGAGACGCCAGCTACGTCCAGCGGCCTCGTCTCCGCTCGCCTGGAGCATCACTGCATATGCTTCCCCCACTTTTCCGGCAGGAAGCGTCGCCGTAGTAATGGCGCCTTGCTGCCCCGGAACCTGCGTCTGAACTGTATCGCTCGCTACACCCGAAACAACATTCACTGTGAACTGACTCAAGCCCGATGCTTGCGCCGTGCCAAATTTCAAACGGAACAAAGAAGATCCTGGCAACGTCGCTGTTCCGGAAATGGTGCCTGTCTGTTCATTCAAGACCAAGCCCGAAGGCAATGCGCCCTGCTCAAGCACCCAATACGTGTCCTCCCCGGTGCTCGCAGTTAAACGGAAGTTGTAGGGTGTGCCGACAATCGCGTCAGGCAATCGTGTGTCCCCTACAACAGTTGCCGTAATCTGCTGAGGCTGAGGGGCCGTGCCCTCAACGGGAGCTACAGGCATCACTTGCTGCTCTGCCTGTGGAGACGTCGTCTGCCACAGACGCCAATCATAGTCATAATAACCGAGTGCGTATGCAGCGAGGCCAGCAGCCACCGCAGCAGTTGAAACGAGCAAGACTTTCGTCTGGACGGAAAGAGAGGTTTGGACCATAGAGGATCCGAGAAGGGCCAAGAGGAATGAGGTTGCACGAAGTATATCAAAGAACGTAAGATATGGGCATATGAACACCTCCCTCAAGTGTTGTGGCTCGGCGCGTGATATCGGCTTGCTCGCTCTCCGTATCGGTGTCGGATCAATTTTTATTATGCACGGCTACGGAAAGCTGTTTGGTGGCGCCCCTGGGATGGATATGTTCACAGGCATGGTGGGTGGTCTCGGTTTCCCTCTTCCAGCCTTGTTCGCCTATGCCGCTGCACTGACAGAGTTCGTTGGAGGTATTGCTATCTTGCTCGGTCTCTTCACAAGTGTAGCTGCGGCATTCGGCGCCATCGTAATGCTGGTCGCGATGTTCCTCGTGAAGAAGTTTGCTTTCCCAGCCTCTGACATCGATCTATCCCTTCTCGCTTCCCTAGTCGCGATTGGCTTGCTCGGCTCCGGTCGTTACAGCCTCGCCTCCGCATTGAACATGAAGAAAGCAGACGGCTGCTGCAACACAGAAGCCTGCTGCAACGGATCCTCAAAGAAATAAACCATCTCAACGAGATATAAAAAGATCGAGCTCGGCTCGATCTTTTTATATCTCTCTTTAGGATCTCCAGAGCAACTTTGGAAAAGCGAAATAGTAGAAAGCCTTATTCAGTGGCAGATCCCAGGTTCCCATGAGATCAACATCTTTACCGCCCCAGCCACGCTTGAATCGGGTGATCCCCTCCCAAGAGGGCTTGTAGTAGATATTTGATTGTAACCGCGGATTCGCCCCGTATAAATCATAGAACTTGGCACCCGCTCCTTTTGCCGTCTTCATCGCCTCCCAGTGAAGAAGATACGGAGCCATCACCTGCCGATCTTCTGAAGAAGAGGAGCCATGAAGGTAGGTTACGGTTTCGCCGTAGGCAATCTCCATGTTTGCCGCGAGACACTTCCCCTGCCATTCCGCGAATCGAAGACGCGCGAACCCAGACGGGAGGAGCGCTTCACAGGTTGCGCGCAGATAGTCCGCTTCATGCGAATCGAACTTATCGCGTTCAGCTGTTTCGGCGGTCAGACGGAGAAATATTTCGATATCTTCTTTGGAGGAACCTTGTCGGATTATGACACCGTGCCGTTCGGCAACGCGGACGTTGTACCGTGTCTTTGGATGCATCGCTGCGAGTAGCTCGGCCTCTGTCTGCTCTAGATCCACAATGATCGTCGAGGCAGGTTCAAGGGCATGTGTTCGCTGCATGCGAAGCGGCATCATCCCGCGCCCCTCTTCGAGCGTCAGTGGCGGCTCAACACGGAAGAACAGCCCCTTGTGGGGAAGCCTCGTCTGCACCAGCGCTTCTAAAAACGTACAAAAAACTTCACGAGGTTCCGTGATATGCGAGGCGAACACGGGACCGCGAGGGAACAACCAGTAGCCAGTGCCATAGCGCTTCGGGTACCAAATCCCCTGCCCCGCTGCCAGCCAATGTCCCCGCTCATCTACAAGCGCAAACCGAACAACTGTTCGTCCACGCGCTGCTTGAAATTCTCCCCAGGCCCACGCTTGCGGAAACGCATTCCAGGGATCCGCCTGAATAAACCGATCCCACACTCCTTGCTCCTCCACCTGAATCAAGCGCGGCATACAAAGACCTAGGCCAAGATTCTCAACGCTGCACGGATACGCTCCGAAGGATCCGTCACATCGGAGGAGATCTGCCGGAGTGCATCGCGTACCTGAACGGACGTATAGCCCATCCCTTGAAGCGCATCTGCCACATCCCGATCAACCGAGGGGATCTGCTCCGCTTCTACCAGCTGCCCTTTGAGTTCTAAGATAATCTTTTGAGCTGTTTTCTTTCCAACTCCTGGTAACGAAGTGAGTGACTCTAAATCACCCGACATGACGGCGCGTTGCACCGTCTCAGCCGACCCCATCGAGAGCAAAGTCATCGCAACTTTTGGCCCAACACCGGAAACGCTGAGGAGCTTTGTGAACAAGGCCAAGTCTTGTGATGAAAGAAATCCGTAGAGCTCATGCGTATCCTCACGCAGCTGCTCGTGGATATAAACGAATTGTTCTTGCCCCTGTTTCAGAAGGGACAACAGCGATAACGGGATTTGCACCCGATACCCTACCCCGCCCACCTCTAAGAGAATCCAACTGGTGCTGATTTCAATAATCTCCCCTCGTAAAGAACCGATCATAGATAGCTTCAGGATAACACACTTGCCTGCGTCAGCCGCTGGACCAAGAGCGCTGCATCGCCATGTAGGGCCCGAACCTCTTCCGCAGAAACGAGAACCGTATAGACAGTTCCCGTTCGTCCCAATATCACGGGGAGCTCTGGATCATAAGACAAGAGAAACGAACGAACGTCATCCGGGATCTCATCCTGATGGTACAGTTTGATCGGCACACGCGATTGTTTACGGAAGGCTTTCCAAGCTGTTTTCTCTCCCAAGCGACCTTGCAGCATCGCGTACAATTCACAGGGTCGGCTAGAGGGAAGAAGCGTCTTTACCCGTTCAACGGGCGATAGATTGGCAGGGTTATTCGACCGGTAGATCAAGAGAAGTGCATCCATAGGCACCGATCGTAGCACAAACGATATGCTATGGTAGACCCTATGAACCAGACGACGACCCACCTCACAGAGCTGCGTGCAAAACTCCATGCGCTCGCGACTCCCGCCAAAGCGAAGACCTCGGCTTGGTTTTTCAAAACCGGCCCGGGAGAGTATGCGGAAGGCGACCAGTTTCTCGGCATCACCGTCCCGGAAGTGCGGCGGATTGCTCGGGCCTACAAAGAAGTACCGCAGGAAGACATCCTTGTATTACTCCGCTCCCCTCTTCATGAAGAGCGCCTACTCGCCCTGTTTCTCCTCATTCAACGCTTCAAAGCAAGTGATCCAGGGACGCAGCAGATGATCTACCACGAGTATCTCAAGCACACGGCCCATGTAAACAACTGGGATTTAGTCGATACCAGCGCCGCTCAGATCGTGGGCACCTATCTTTCTACCCAATCCCCGAAAGACATCCAAAAGACCCTTACGAATCTCGCGAGTTCCGGCTTGCTCTGGGAACGCCGCATCGCGATGGTGGCGACCTTCCACTGGATCAAAGAGGGCAAGGCGTCACACGCACTGCAGGTAGCCGAACTCCTCCTCCCTGATCGGCATGATCTGATTCAGAAAGCCGTCGGCTGGATGTTGCGCGAGGTTGGAAAACGCTGCGGAAAAGAGCACCTAGAATCGTTCTTAGATACATACCGACTAGACATGGGAAGAACAGCATTACGGTATGCGATCGAACACTTCCCTGAAGCGACTAGGAAGCGCTACTTGGCACGTCCCTGAGTTCGTACTCACGAACAGCAGCCTCAAAAATAGCCCGATACATTCCCCTATCTGCCTCAGAAAGGTGGGCGCGAGGATCGAGAAGTTCCGCGCGAAATGAAATGGGTAAGATCTTCTTTCCAAAAAAACTCGCCGCAACTTCCCCTTTTTGCTGATCTGTTTGTATTTTATTTGCCACGATAAGCGAGGGAACTCTCAATCGTGATAGCCCCTCAACGAGCTGACGGCCCACTTTGATGCTATGCACAGTTGGTTCAACGCAAACAATCCCAACCTGGAGATAGGCCGGCAGACCCGCTCCAATCGAATCCATGCCCGCCGTTGCATCGACAATAATATGCTCACCCTCTTGTAAATTAATCTGAGAAAGATAGGAATTGATCGGCTTTAACAGACCGTGACTGCAAAGTTCACCTTGAAAAATTGGCTCTGTGTGTGGACCCGCGATTAAAAGTGAAATGCGCTCAGAGACGGAATGCAGATAACGCTGATTCACCTCATCATAAGATGAGAGAGTGCGCGTCGTGTCATCTGTGAACACATATCCCGCTGTCACATCTGATCCTAAGCAGGATACGGGCTCTCTCAATCCAAAATTATATGTCAGATCCATGTTGTGATCTGCATCTACTGCGAGAACATGCTTAGAGATAGCCTCGATTGATTGAATGCATCGAAAACTTGTAGTCGTTTTTCCGCTCCCTCCTTTTCCAAAAAAGCCAAGAATCATAGAGAAGTAGTTTAGAGAGATGGCGGCGTGGCTAAGTCACCACGCCGCCCTGCGTTACACCTCCTTTCTGAACTGACCGAGCTTGCGCTCAGATCAGGCCGCGGCGAGCGCGATCTTGATGTCGGCCTCGAGCACCGTGCCCGCAATCACCGCGCCGAACTGCTCCGAGAGCGGCAGCAGGCGATCCCCGATCCGCATGAACGGCCGCCCCGCATCGTGGTCGGCGACGATGCTCGCGCCCCTCCGGAGGCAGCCGTAAGCTTCGGGCGTCCGCACGACCGAGAGACGGCGACGACCGTCGGCCGGCACGGCGCTCGCACTGTCCCAGGCGCAGCCGCCGCACATCTTGGCGTCGACCGGTGCGGGGCAGGCCTCGCACGGCGGCGAACCAGCGGGCTTGGCGAGAGAAGATCGAACTTCGACTTGATGAGGAAACATCCTGAACTCCATTCCGTCACACATGCGAACCATTCGCGTATGACAAATGCAAACTACTTGCATGTAATATCCCTGTCAAGTACTTGCGAGTTACTTGCGTTTGCATACAAGCTCTTTCCCTTTATACTTGTCTCTCATTCGCATCTGTATTAGAGTACTTGCAAATGACTAAGCATCGTCCCCTCTCGCTCAAAGAAGAGCTCCGAGCCGCTGGCTTCCGTGCAACGCCCAGCCGTCTCGCGATTGCAGAGCTGTTAGAGAGCGCCCACAAGCCACTCGGGACACCCGCCTTGGCTGAAGCACTGGTCCCAAAAGAACTCGATCTCGCGACTCTCTACCGCACGCTCAAATCCTTCGAAGAGAAGGGCTTGGTTCGCCATGTCGCTATCGACCAACGTTTTGCCTCCTATGAATGGGTCGAAGAAGAAGGCCAACATCACCATCATCTTGTATGCGAGAAATGTGGGCTCATTGAAGAAATTCCTGATTGTGAACTGGAATCACTTGAGAGATCCGTTTTAAAAGAAACAACAAAATTCGCGCATATCAACTCGCATTCACTTGAGTTTTTTGGCACATGCAAGCGCTGCGTCGGATGATGCTTCGATTTGTTGTAGAATAGTTGTCTACAGACAATAAATAGCGTTTAACCTTTATTTAATGGGGTACACGCTATTTATTTTTATTTGTATCTAGTAAGCTTAGACGATATTCCCTTTCCCTCTTACGCTATGACTGCCTTTCGAGATCTCACCAAGGCGCTTTATTCACTAGGACTCACCCCAAACGCAGCCACCTTCTATTTGGAGAGTTATCGACTCGGAAAAGCGACAATTGGAAAAGTAGCGGAGAAAGCTGGGATGGATCGCTCCTCCGCCTACCTCGCCTGCAAACAACTACGTGAAGCAGGTCTCTTAGAAGAAGCGCTCTCTGCGGGCGTAACGGTGATTTGGGCAAAGACACCGAACGCGGTTCTGAGTCGTCTACGCGCAGAAACACGTCGGTTCCGGGCACAGACAGAAAGCCTCGAGGGTGTCTTACCCGAACTCATGGCTGAATATGCGGCGAGTTCGCACAAACCTGTTCTTCAGTTCTTTTCCGGAAAAGCAGGCTTCGCCCAGATTACGGAAGACGTCTTGGAGCATGCAGGAAAAGAAATTCTTCTCCTCTCAAATCAACAAGAGGAACGAAAAGTCTTTACCGACGTCGACCATCGCGAATTCATCAAGACACGCTTAGAGCGAAAGATCTCTATTCGTGTTCTGACGCCGAATACTCCCGAGGCACAGACTCTTCAAAAGATGGATCACCGCTGTTTGCGCGAAACGCGCATCATCGCGGATCGGAAGGCGTTTACAAGTGAGACGTATATCTATGGAGACAGCGTGGCAATGCTTAGTTTCGATCGTGAAATCATTGGGTTCATTGTTCGCTCGCCGGACTTCGCCACCTCACAACGTTGGATGTTCGAACAACTCTGGGAAAGGTACGGGAACCGTGAAGGAAACACACGAAGAGCTGAATCCATCGATCGCTCCTGAGCTCCGAAACGAACCTGAGCGATTCTACGTCCCCCAATTCGCCACGGCAGCCACTGTAGAGCAGGAGATCTTCCATCGAGAAACCGCAGACATGAATCGGCCCGAGTGGAACTGGTGTGGCATCTGCTGCGTTCAGATGATTCTGCGGAGCCTGGGCGATCGTCACATTCCTTCGCTGGGGGAAATGTACGAGCGTGCAACGAGTCCCTACCGGGTATATCGTGTCGAGAATCAACGCGTGGTGGGTGCCTACCACAAGGAGCTCGCACGCTACATTCAAGATGAGTTCGCCCTCTCGGCCCGGACCGAGCGCGGATTAACGCTCCCGAAGTTAGCTGAGCACATCCACGAAGGAACCTTCATCATCGCCTCCGTCTCACCAGACATTCGCCAGCTCAACGGTCCGGCACCGCTCGCTAAAAATGGACACTTCGTCCTGATCTACGGGACGTACTATCACGCCAACCCCGGTGACGAGACGATCATCCTCCACAACTCCGCCGGATTCCAAAGCCAGAAGACGCAACACCATGTGCGCGTCCCGGAGGCGCGTTTCCTGGAATGCTTCTCGGGTAATGCCATCCTGGTTCACCCTTAACCCTTTACCGGCGGTCCGCTCAGCTGACCGCCGCCGTCTCCTTTATGCGCTCAAAAATCGCCATTCTCACCGGCGGAACAAGCTCGGAACGAGAGATCGCTCTTGCGTCAGCCGCACATGTACAAGAACTTCTGCGTGAAACATACGACTTACATGTCTTTGATTTCCCAACGGACATTGAACTCTTTTTCAAGCAACGCAGCACCATTAAGCTCGTCATCCCTCTGTTTCATGGCGTCGGTGGTGAAGATGGAAGCATCCAAGGATTCTTACAAACACTTGGGATTCCGTTTCTTTTTTCAGATGTCGCCGCACAGGCCATTGCAATGAACAAAGCGACGACGAAAGATCTTTTACTCCAGCACGGAATCAAAACGGCGAACTATCTTATTCTCAAAGAAACCGATCCTATCCCCGATTTTTCTCGTCCCTGCGTCATTAAGCCGATCGATGGCGGGAGCTCTATTGGAGTGGTTATCGCGAAAAGTTCAGAGACGTATCTCACGGGAATCAAAGGAGCGTTTCTCTCATCAAAAACAGTGCTTATAGAAGACTACATTCCCGGAAAAGAATTCACCGTTGCAGTAGTGGAAGAGAACGGAAAACCGATCACCCTTCCTGTGATTGAAATCCGATCAAAAAACAGCTTCTTCGACCTCGCGAGCAAATATGATCCGTCCCTGGCAGAGGAGCTCTGTCCTGCGCCGATTGATGATGCGTTAGCACACAAGCTCCAAGCGATTGCCTTACGCACGCATCAGATCATTGGTGCAAAACACCTGTCACGCACGGACATCATCGCGGATGAAGAAGGAACTCCTTGGGTACTGGAGATTAATACGATTCCGGGGCAGACGAAGCATTCACTCTTGCCAAAAGCTATCCACGCATCTGGACGAAAGCTGGGCGCCCTCTATCGAGACTGGATTGACTCAGAGCTACAGACAGCTTCTCTTCAGCCCTAGCCGAACATGTTCACGATACTCGTTTGGTAGGTCTTTGTTCCTGGATCAAATGCTGCCCCCATAACACTTACACGTAGATCTTCTTTTTTATCGTGAGGGGCAAGGGCGTCATAGACCGCTTGAACGAGTGTCGTAAGTGAGTCGTGCTCAAGCTCCACAGATACTGGACCACCTTGAAAAGCGGGTGTCGGTCGGACGTTTTCTCCACGATAGGTCGTGATCAAGCTGGCTTTTTGAGGTGCAAGTTTCACTTCAAACCCCTGTCTCAAGGCAGTTCCAATTTCATTTGAACGAATGATGTGAAGTGCTGCCGAAAGCGAACCGCCAGCACAGGAAATCAGCCCCGTAATACGAGGTGTGTGATACGCATCATCTTCGTAGGACCAACCGCCCAAGTCCTGCGTCAAACGTTCTTCAGCTTTCCCCACTTTTTCAAGTTCAACCGCATCCACCTGCCGTCCATTTCCAAGGACAAAGCTGTCGTCCCCCATCCGCACAGACGTGTACTGCAACAAATCCAACTTACCACGCGCCATGATCTTCAGATTCGTTGTTTGGACACTGATCGATTTGTGATCGGCGCTGAGCGTATACGTCTTAGCCTTACTCGCTGCACTGCGTGCAGTGACAAAGTAAATTCCAGTTGGCCGCTCGCCCATCAAGCCAAGCACGAGACCACGTCCGGGATATTCCAACGTTGAAAGATGTTGTATGAGTTCCATAAATAACAGGGAGAATACCTCTTACGCTCTAAAACCGTAATAGCTCCATCGCCTGCTCGTAGGTTGTTGGTCGGCTGTCTCTGATTCCTGGATTCCGAATTCCCGCTCCCGCCTCTTGGCTCGGCATAAATCCGCAGCCGCGATCAGATGGGATCGCGAAATCGTTATTCCAATAGGTATTTCCGCTCGCTATCACACCCGTTAGACCGTGGTTTAGTTTTTCACAGACGAGTGGCATGCGGCCAGTCGTATCAACAAACAGATTATTTTTGAGTATGACGCCATCCGTCGAGGCACGTGGTCCATTACCCGCACGGGATTGAACAAGCACGGAGGCATTATTCAAGAAGAGGTTATGTTCAATCAAACTATTCTTCGCATCGAATAAGGCGAGACCACCATAAGCTCCATGAGCGATCACGTTATTTCGGAAAACGGTATCGATTGCTTCATATTGCTCTCCCTGCAAAAGCTCCTCGTCCGTCGAGCCCCCAATGCCCCAGATCGGATTTCCATCAGCTCCCCCGCGTTGGTTATCGATCACGTTTTCTTCAATCAACGCGCGCTTCGAACCGCCTTTCACGTAGCCCGCCATGTTGCCAACGTCGTGAATAAAGTTGCGACGAATGATCGCGTCATCAACATCGACCAAGTCGAGCGCTTCTTGCCAGAAGGCTTCACTCCCATCTGTGCGACGACCTGGACGAGCTAAGTCGCAGCCTTCGATCGTAATGTGATGCGCTTGGTTAATCTTCACAACATCCCCATCCGGCCCCGCATCATGCAGATTCAAATTCCGAAGTGTAATATGGTGCGCCCCATCTTGTATGTGGAAGACGTCATTCCTTGCCCGAACAACTTCAAAACCTTCAAACACCAGATAAGATGCTCCACCGCCAACATTGAATGACTCGTCCCCGGTCGAGGTGAACTTCACCGAGCCTCGAGCTCCATCCGCGATCAGATAAATCGGGTTCGTCGCGGTTCCTTTTTTATCGATCCAAAATTGTTGCGTGAGCGTATAGGAACCAGGCGCGATCCGAATCAAATCCCCTGGACGAGCTTCATTCATCGCCTGACGAATCGCACTTGCGGTACTCACCCGAATCGTTCGGAGCGTTCCGGGGTAGGTTGAAACCGGCGGAATAGTGGGTGGCGGTTGAACAGGTGGAATCGAAGGCGTGCTCAAGGTTGGTGGGTTGGTTGGTGGTGGCAGATCGCGATCTGCTTCGATGCTCAGCGCGACCGCCCGTTCGTTGAGAGGATTGAACTGACCCGCATTTTCGATGGGAGCACCAACCGTGTAATTCACGAAGAAGGCATCTGGAATGTCGTCGACCTGGCGAGCCCAGTCGTATCCGAAGAGTCCGGCCGCAATCCCTTCTGATTGCACCCAGCGCAAAACGCCTCCATGAGCGACCGCGTACACCTTTGGATCGGTCGCTACTTTCACTAAACGCATTCCAGGCCGGTACGTAACATTGGCACGGAGGCGTAACCCAGCGAGTTCTTGATCCGAGATCGTCTGCACCTGAGCAAAGCTTGGAAACCAACTAAAGAAGGTCTTCTCGTTTGGAAAGGCATAGCGCTCCCCAGCGGCCGTTGCATAATAGACGGCGGGCGTAGAGGCTTTTACCAAACCTGTCACAGCCGCGTTCCCTGCTTTGGGAAATAAGGCGGCGAGTGTCAAAACGAGGACTCCGACGGCTACCTGTGGGGAAAAAAAGCGTTTCATAAGGGTTACTTCCATCATAGACCCCTTCAAACGTCCTTGCTACTCTCGAAACGTCTTTTCCCCTTTCTATGAACGAACCCATCAATTTCATTGAAAACCAGTTTCACTACCTATCCCCTTTTTCTGCACATCAGATTGAGATTTGGGGTGAAGTCTTCGCAACCGCCGAACATGCCTATCAAGCATCACGCATCCTGCCTGGGCCTGAGCGTGACTCAATAAAATCGGCATCTAGCCCTAAGGACGCTTGGCGCGAAGGTCAAAAATACAAAGACAGCCCTACGCATGCCGTCCCAAATTTCGATAAGTACGCCACCATGGAGCAGATCTTTCGCGCAAAACTCGCCCAACACACCGACATCGTAGACATCTTAAAAGAATCGGGTGACCGAGAACTTCTCAAAGTTTGGGACACGGACTACTACTGGGGAACAGGAAAAGATGGCTCCGGACAGAACCAGATGGGAAAAATCTGGATGAAGCTGCGCTCGGAACTTATTTCGACTTCTTGATCCCCTCTTTTGCGACAAAGCGATCGTGCAGTTTGCCGAAAACAAGACAGGCAATCAACCCACCGAGCAACGCCAGAAACATGTCCGTCTGTGTATCCCAGACGTAGCCTTGCGTACCTAAAAAGGCGTCTGCGTCTTGTCCGATTAAAAGCGCAGCTAGCCATTCCAGCAATTCATAAACGACGGTGATCAACGCAACCATTCCCATCACAAACGTCGTGATCCAGTTCTTTTTGGCGAATACTCCTAGTCGAATGACAAGTTCACGAACCATGAACGCAGGGAAAAATCCCTGCACAAAATGCCCAACTTTATCGTAGTTATTTCGCTGCCACTCAAACACTGTACTCAAGTATTCAAATAAAGGGTTCTCAGCGTACGTATACTTGCCGCCATAGAACAACACAAGACTATGCAGCAAGACCATGACGTAGACGAAGCGAGAAAATTTGAACCTGCGATACGTAAGCGCCAGAATCGCGACCCCCACAAGGCTCGGCGCGACTTCCATGAGCCAGGTAGGATAGTCATGCGGTGCGATCGCCGACCAGCCAAGCGCACCAACATATAAGGCACCCAAGACAAGGAAGAAGGTTTTTTGAGACATAAGAAAGGGAAAGAGAGCTGCTACAAAAGTTGTTTCAGACCTTCTTCAAAAGAGACTTCTGGCTTCCAGCCAAGGAGTGTCGTTGTCTGTGCAATATCCGCTCGTGTATGCGCGACATCATTTGACCGAGCCGGCTTCCGCCGCTGTTTTCCCCCAAAGATCCGTGCGATCTCTTTCACGGTTGTCGTACTACCTGTTCCGACGTTTAAGATCTCCCCCGCTCCCACTCGGTCTGAGCGCATCGCTAGTACATTCGCGCGCGCGACGTCAGACACAAACACGAAATCGCGCCCCTGCGATCCATCCCCCTCAATCGTCAGCGGCTTTCCCTGCGATCGCTGCTTACGAAAGATTGCGATCACACTTCCATAGCCACCCTCATCATCCATCCGAGGACCATATACGTTAAAGTAGCGTAAACAGACCGTCTGGAGACCGTAGAGTCGCTGGTACTGAATCGCGAGCTCTTCCCCCATGTACTTATGGAGAGCGTATGGGTTCAACAAGTCGACTGGATCGGACGGAGACTGTTTTTCTCGTGTTGAGTTCCCATAGATCGCCGAGGTTGAACTAAAGACAACCCGCTTTACCCCATTTTTTCGAGCCGCTTCAAGGACATGTAGCGTTCCATCCAAGTTTACATGCGCAGACGTGTGCGGAAATTCAACCGAGTAAGCGACGCGCGGAAGAGCCGCTAAATGAAAGACTCCATCCACCCCAACCATCGCCCGTTCCAGCGCTTCATAATCCATTACATCTCCCATGATCAGCTCTGCTTCCGGATGTACCTGCTCACGTTTTCCGTTGTAGAGGTTATCAAATACACGGACCGCATAACCCGCTTCGATCAGCCCGTCAACTACGTGCGACCCAATAAAACCGGCCCCACCTGTTACGAGATAGAGCGGTGTAGAAGGACCAGGGTGAACATTTTGTGATCGACTACTCGTCCAACGAAGATAGAGGTGCTTTACGACGTCCGTGAGAAGGAAGTACAAGATCACCAACCCCGCCGTGATCGTAAGCAACGAAGCTGTTGGTCGTGGAAATGAGAACCACTCCGCAAAGGGCGAAACAAAGGTCACAAAGAGTGCAGCTGCAGCTGCGAGTACCGTTGCCCCCCAGAGTGCCAGTGGTGGGCGTACTGCTTGAAAAAACCACTTAGACGAACGGATAGAGAAGATCAGGAGAAGCTCAGTAAAGACGGACGCCAAGAACCACATGACCTGTAGATGCGTCGGGGCAATCGATTGGTAGATCGCAAAGAACAAGAAGTCGAAGACTGTACTGACGACCCCCAAGGTCAGACAAAAGAAGAGCAGAGGTCGAATCGAAAACTTCACCGGCATACGGGCCTCCCCCTCGGTAACTCGGTCAAAACAGATTGCCGTCATCGGAAAATCGGAGAGCAGATTCAAAAGGAGGATTTGAATCGGCAACATCGGCAAGGTTGGGATAAAGAAAAGCGAAACAACCACTGCAAAAAAGTTCCCAAAGTTCGAAATGAGCGTTGCTCGAATGTATTTCCCAATGTTCACGAAAACGTGACGCCCCGTGGTCATTCCTTGCGCGATCACATCCAAACCTTTATCGAGCAAAATAATATCGGCCGCTTCACGCGCAATATCCGAAGCCTCTTTCACCGCAATCCCGACATTCGCAAGCTTCAGGGCAGGCGCATCATTGATCCCCTCTCCCATAAACCCAACACTCCCATGACGTTGGAGCTCCTGGATAATGATGTATTTTTGTTTTGGATCTACCCGGGCAAAAACAGCGCAGGTTTTCACACTCTTCAGACGAGCCGCGGCACTCAACTTCAAAAAGGCTTCTCCCGTGAGCACTTCGCTTGCGTCCTTAATCAACCCTACGCGCTTCGCAATCGCGGCCGCCACCTCAGGACTATCCCCTGTCAGCATCTTCACCTTCACTCCGAGTGCATGGATTTGCTGCAATGCCGAACAAGCGGTCGCCTTGAGTGGATCTTCAAACGAAATACCGCCAGACAGTGTCATCGCCCGCTCTTCTCGCTCAAGATCTGCGCCCACCTTCCTCCCTGAGTGCGTACGTGTCGCGACGGCCAGCACACGTCTCCCTTCCTTTCCTTGCTCCAACACCCACGTGCGGAAACTTGTAGGTACATGCGTACACAGTTTTAACACCTCTTCCGCAGCACCACAGGAGATCACTTGCCCTCCTTCTCGTCCCATAACAAACGCCGTAACACGTTTCCGACGTGGATCAAACGGCAAATGTGCCTTCAAGCTGCTCGCCGCCAAGATGCGTTGATCTTCTTTTGAAAGCCCTTGAATCAACGCTCGACTGAAGGGATCAAGATCTGCAGGATTCTTCAAACGCGCCGCCTCGACACACTGCAGCGCCAAGATCCGCGCATTACCCGTGTATTCCCTAATTTCTCCCACTCTCAGTCGATTCTCGGTTAACGTCCCCGTCTTGTCGGTACACAAAATCTCAATCGATCCTAAATCTTCAATCGAGCTGAGCCGTTTTACAACGACCTGCTTCTTTGCCATCAAGAGCGCCCCACGCGAGAGACAGATTGTAACAACCAACGGCAATGTCTCCGGTACAACACTCACCGCCAACGCGACTGAGAAGATCGCGAACTGAATCCAGGTCAGAGTGGAATCCCCTTGGAACACTAACCGTAAGACAAACGTGACAGCCACAGCGATCACCACAAACCAGAGAATCGCAACGCTCAAGCGACGGATTGACTTCTGGTAGGATCCTTCCGCAGCTGTTTCAGACGTGAGTTTGGCGATCGTTCCTAGCGAAGTCGTACGACCCGTATTCACGACACAAAACTTCGCCCAGCCTTGCGTCACCTTCGTTCCAGCACGAAGCAACTCAGCCTCTTGCTTCGTGGTAGGGAAGCTTTCTCCGGTTAAAACTGACTCATCACAGAGACATGCCTCTGTCTCGATAATCACCCCATCTGCTGGAATGATGTCCCCTACCTCCACCAGACAGATATCCCCCGGAACAAGCTCAAGGCAGGGAATGCGTTCTACTTTTCCACCTCGAAACACCGTGCAGGTGGGGCGTAAGATTGCCTGCAACATCGCCACCGCTTTTTCTGCGTGGTATTCCTGAAAAAATCCTAATAATGCATTCAAAACCACAAAAGCCACGATCATCCAGCCGCTGATCTGATCATGAAAAATAAACGACAGCACCGCTGAAGCCCCCAGCAGGTACACGAACGGTGAAGCGAATTGTTTTACCAACAATCGCCACCAAGAGAGGGTCTCACGGTCGACCTGATTTGGTCCGTACGTTTTTAACCGAACCGCTACCTCACGCGACGTAAGTCCTTTCGCGCCCGTTTTTAACTTCGAAAACAACGCATTTTTAGAAAGTGCCCCTAACGTAACAAGGTCCATAGAAAAAGAGCGAATTGCCGATAGTCTACCACTTTTCCACCTCACTTGTCAGCGCTCGTAGAATTCGATAGGAAGCTTGTCTGGGTCACGAATAAAGGTGAAACGCTTTCCCGTATATTCATCTATCCGAATCGGCTCCGCTTCGACGCTCTGACTGGAAAGATGTTTTAAGATTTCGTCTAACCGCTCTACCTCAAATGCCAAATGACGAAGACCGAGCGCCTCGGGATTGGTCGGACGATCCGGGGGCTTCGGAAAAGTGAAAAGCTCAATCTGCGTTCTTCCATCGATACTAAGATCAACTTTCCAAGAATCCCGAGCTTCTCGATAGACCTCACGAATGATCTTGAAGCCGAGAATATCTACGTAAAACCTTTTAGATCGTGCCAGGTCAGAGCAGATAATAGCGATGTGGTGGACTGAAAGATTCATAGTAGACATCTCTAGGCCAGGCTTAGGTACCAGAATGCCGCGTTCAAATACGTCGCAAAGAGGACCCAGGCCGCATACGGGATGAGCAAGTAGGCCGCGACTCGTGATACAGGGAAAAAAGCTCGCATCGTGAGGAGAATAAAAATCAACATCAGGGCAATGTCTAGCAAAGCGATCCCTAATTGATGGGCTCCAAAAAAGAGAGGTGTCCAAAGAGCGTTTAGCAACAACTGCACCAGAAAGAGACCTACTGCCTTCTTCACCTCTTGCGACTGCTGTCCTCGTCTCTTCTTCCAGACCAAGAACACAGCGATCGCCATCAGTGCATACAAGACCGTCCATACGGGCCCAAAAATCCAAGAGGGCGGGTTTAGAAACGGTTTCTCGAGCGCTGAAAACCACGTTCGGATCTCATTGGCCGTAAATAACCCACCGGCGATTCCCACAAACTCACAGCCAATGATCATCAGCCCTAAGGGGAGAATATCTCGTTTATTCATAACTCTTCCTATACTCCCACATTCTCTCCTATTACCATAGTTGCTTGACCCACTTCTCCATCAGAGCTACGTTGGAGATTGGCTGACAGGCCTAATACTTTATTCATCTTCTATGCGTCTTCGAGATGACGAATTGGTGTCAGCAACAACTCAAGC
>CAZRJW010000008.1:0-38878 GCA_964600845.1 uncultured Gammaproteobacteria bacterium
CACCATCACAAAGCATAATGGTTTTTCAGAAGCCATTTGGCGGGCCGAGCTTAGCTCGGCCCATTGTGTTTTTATACCACCCACCATCATGTTTTTAGAGTGAGAAAGAGCTTGGGCTGATACAGGCATTGAGTTCCTTCAAAGAAATTGCTCCCTCACGAATAAGAGATAGCTCTCCTTCTTGGCTACAAGTAATAATGGTTGAAGGCGTTTGCAAAAGTTCGTGGTCTGTTTCAATGACCATGTCTAAGTGCTCTCCGAACTCAGCGCGTATCTGTTGTGCGTTTAAGAAAAATGGCTCTCCACTGATATTGGCGGAAGTCGCAACAATAGGAAAGTCGAGTAGTTGAGTAATGGCTCCAATAAGCGGGTCAGGGGATAGTCGCAGGGCGATGGACCGAGTTTCGCTTACAATATGATGGTGTAAACGCACTTCTTCTTTTAGGGGAAGTACGATTGTTAATGGCCCGGGCCAGAAGGTGTCTATGATTCGCTTTGCTGCAAAAGGTATAACAGCGAGCTGGTGTATCTGCTTCAGAGATCCCGTAATACAGATTACACGCTTCGAAGACGAGCGCTGTTTGAGTGAGAAGAGCTTATCAAGTGCTTTTTCGCTTCGCGGATCACAGCAGAGGCCGTAAATCGTCTCAGTTGGAAGAGCGATGACTCCACCCTGGTGCAGGCAGGCGGCGATCTGTTGGACATTCTTTTGTGGGCTCATACGATTTTTTATTTGCTTATTTTAGCCAAATTATTGGGCACGGATATTTTTTCTACTTGCACGTATGATAGCAGATTTATAATATAATGTCAATAGCTGGTTACACGGCCCACATGCAGGAGGGGTGAATTGAGGGAAAGTCCGTTTTTTGGTATTGTGTACGCAGTATGGCTCAACTCATCGCTGTTGGAATCGGTATCCTCGTGCTGATCATAGGGTTCACGATTTATCGTATTGGTCTGGAAATCCTTGATGAAGGGGATTATTTTTTCTACGCCGTCGGGTTCTTTCTCATCTTGTTCACGGTCTGTGGATTGGCGTTGTACTTCCTGGTGCCGCGTCCACCTCGAACGGCTGATCTGAGTACGATTGCTCCCGCGCGTGTCGTAGATGGCTTGAGTGAGTTTGCAGATCGATCATATAGATCTTCGGGTGAATCGATTGTGTATTCCGGTGAGTAGGTGAATACGCAAATAAAACAACCGAGCTGAGCTCGGTTGTTTTATTACTCTGGAATCGTTGCGTGTAGGGGCTCTTCGTGTGGCAGTTTTCCGTGGAGCAGTTCCTTTAGACGTTCATAGCCCATCGAGGGAGCAGAACCATATCCGTTCCAGGCGAGGCGCGCGAGTCCGCCGGAGCGCTTCCAATCCATGAGCCATTCACTGAGTGTTTCAAGTTCGAGCGGGGGGAGGCCGGCTTGGACGCCGCGAACCCAGGCGTAGCGCGCTTCTTCTTGTCCTCCGATGGGAGGTTGAATGATCACAGGGAGCCCCAGTCCAACGTAGAAAACCCAGGGGTTAGGGGCAGTCCAGAGAACATCCATTTCAGGAATGAGTTTTGTAAACGACTGGAACGCGACGCCTGCATCTTTATGAGCGTGTACGACGATCGAGGAGCCAAGATGACGATGAAGGGTTTGATTGCGCGCGATGGCTTCAATTGAGCGTGCGCGAGCAAGATCCGTACCAGCAAAAACATGAATGGTCAGTTCACCGCTACGAATCGCTTTTCCTGCTCCTTCGAGCAAGCGGAGAAGGTCATGCGTGCGCCATCCGCTATCGGCGATCACTCCGAGGGAGAGCGGTCGCTGCGTGCGCGTTTGCTTCTTGTGAGGCTTGAAGATGCGTTCCGGATCGAGACGACTGATGCGTGCCTCGACGTCGGTATGTAATCCTTTGGAAGAGACGCTGTACGGGGAGAGCGGGAGACCAAAATGGTGAATGTTTGCTGCCGGGACGCCGTATGCCTGGAGACGTTCTTCGGCCATCTGGGTGGGGACAATCCACTGGATGCGGGTGTGTGCGGGTTCGAGTGGGGCCCAGGCACGCGATGGGTCCGCCGTGTGGCAGATGAGATAGATCGGTCCAGGATAGTTATGTACCTCGGCACTAAACGCCATCACCTGCGAGCTTGTAACGAGGGGAAAAGGGGTCTCTGCGAGCTGTTGAACAAAATCACGACCGAGTCCCTGCGTTTGCAAGAAATAATAAAATTCAACTAAGCGTCGTGTCCAGGCAGCTTGTTCGCGTTGTGGATAGCGTGGAGGGAGGCGATGCACGAAGCGTTCAGTCAAGCGCCGAAGCGACGGACCGATCACTGGAATTCCTCCTAAGGAAGACAGGAGTGACGGCTGCTCTTGGAGGTGTGTCCAGAGCGCTTGATCACGGCTCGGGATCCCTGGGTAGCGATCCGCACGCAAGATCTCGCCTTTGCGCGCAAAGGGACGACAGGCCTGAGCGATCGTATCCACGCCTCTTCCGAGCGGCGCCGACACAACCCAGGCATCAAAAGAACGACGGGTTGCCATGTCCGTCAGTATACCACGTTCTTCTATTTTTTTGCTCGGCGTGGACGTTTTGTTTTTGGCGAAGCAGAAGTGCTCGTAGAGGCCATGTCGATCTCTTTGGTGTAGCGATCAAAATGATCGTCGTAGTTTTTTTCAATGCGCTCTTCCAGCTGACTTGGAGTGAGTGGGGGGAGTTGATTTCCGAGCTCCTGTTCGGTTTCTTGGCGTGCACGATGCCAAGCCCATTCGTCTGTATAGGCGTACCAACTGTATTCCCACAGGCGATCTTCTTCCTCATGGAAAAAGGCATGTGCTTCTTCTTCACCCATCTCAAGTAAGCGCTCTAAATGTGCGAGGAGGGCCGGTGGCTCCTTGCTGTCTTCTCCGTGCTCTCGTCGGAAGGTCTCATCGACGACGTAACGTTCAAGTAAGGCTCGGTGAAGTTCAACGAGCTGATCACGATTCAAGCCGAGCGAGTAAAAAGCGTCAGTCATAGGGCCTTAGAGCGAGGGGAGAGGTCTTGGGTAGACGGGTTCAGTCGGATAAATACGGACACGGAACTCGTAGCAGGTTCTTCCGGCCCCGTGGACGGTGAAGGTTGGATTGCTGGCGAAGTCTTTGGTAGGCGGCAAGGGGACGGGCTGCTGATCCTCTTGTGTTGGAAGATCGAACGTTGCGCAGAGTTCGTAGGTACTGGTGCTTAACGTGCGATATTCGTAGAACGCGCCTGTGGTTGGATCGCGAAGCTCTGTCAGAAGGTAAGACTGCGCCTGCGCCAACGCATCGAGAGTAGGCGGAAGTTCGCGTCTCGTTTGCACATACATATCAAGGGCGTTCGAGAGCTGTGTCAGGCTGGAAACGCGACGTTCGTCCAACGTTATACGCCGACGATTAGCCGGTGACCCAGAGACGTACAGCCCTGCGATGATGGCGGCGATAATTACGCCACAAACACCCCAACGAACAATGCGGATAGCGATAGGTGTGTGCATATTAGGCGTGGGTAGGGGTTTCGTCGCGACGAAGATCCCAGAGGTAATAGCCGAAGGCGGTTCCCGCGATCAGGAGGACGATCGCAACTTTCAGCAGGAAGCGTGTTCCAAGTTCGCCTGAGAGGAGCGAACCAACCAACACGATCAAATCAACGATGATACTCACGGCAGCAATAAAGAGGGTGAGGTACGTCAGCCACTTGCGAACTTTTGATCCGCGTTTTTGCGGATCGCGCTCAAGGCCGCGTTCCAAGATGCGACTGAGTGTCACAAAGATAGGAAACGTGATGATAAGAGAAGCGGTGGAGGTACGAATGCTTGAAACCATCGACGTGCGCTCATACATTCCCTGGAGCGCATCCGGGATGGCGCGCTCCACGAGGGCGAATAGTAGGCTCCCAAATGAAACAGCTGTGATGTAGAGCGTCAGAAATAAGACGAGATACAAAAAAGCTTCCCGTGCCGACAAATAGGGCTCGCGGCGGGGGACGGGGAGGGCGAATCCGTCAACCGTAACGAATTTTTGGAGCGCGGATGCAATCTCTTCATCTGGCCAACCCGCCTGCTTTAAGGCCTGAGCGATGTGCTCTTTCGTTTCGCCTTGTTCGAGTGCGCGCTGAAGAAAGGGTTGGAGGTCGTAGGCCATAGGGGTGAGCTATTCTTGCGCAGCTACCTGAGCGGCGTCTGCTTCTGCATGTGCCTTGGTTGCAACTTTTGCGAGCTCAAGTTGGGTTTGGATGAGTCCAAGCAGGGCTTCCTTACCTGTTCCAGTTCGAGCGGAAAAGAAGACGGCGGAGGCGTTGACTCCCTGGCGAACCAAGGCGTGCTGAAGTTGAGACTTTTGTGATTGAGACAATTTGTCGGATTTGTTGACGACAAGGAGCCATGGCAAACCCTGTTCTTGTAAGTACAGCGCCATTTCGCCATCAAGTGGAGAATCGAGCCCAACGGCGGCGTCGATGACGAGTAGGATCAGAGTTGGCGGCATGAGCAAGGTATCGTAGATCATCTGCTCGAGTTCGCCTCGTTCTTTTTTGGACTGTTTTGCATAGCCATACCCTGGCAAATCCAAGAGAGAAAAGGATTTTCCAAAGACATAGCGGTTGATCAAACGCGTGCGTCCTGGGGTGTTACTGGTGCGTGCGAGGTCCTTTTGGCCGCCTAATCGGTTCACTAAGCTGGATTTTCCGACATTCGAACGACCCACCAAAATGATATGGGGGAGGGTGTCTGGCAGCGCCTTTGGGTTGGGGTAGCTACGTTCAAAGACGGCTGGAGAGATAGTCATAGTGAGCAGCCTAGCAAATCCAACGCAAAACGTAAAAAAAATGGGGTTTTCCTTGCCCTCCTCGAGTTGCTTCGGGGCAGGTGGTATACTGGTTGTAATTCTGGTCTTTATGATCCTTCTTGAGCATGTGTCCAAGGTCTATCAATCAGGCGATCCTGCATTGCACGATGTCTCTTTGCATATTGAGCCAGGCGAATTCGTCTCGATCGTTGGTCAAAGTGGTGCCGGAAAGACGACCCTCGCGAAATTATTGATTGCGGAAGAGCATCCATCCGCTGGACGTATCATTATCGGAGGCTGGGACATTACACAGATCAAGCAGAGAGAAATTCCGTATCTCCGCCGTCAGTTGGGGGTGGTGTTTCAAGACTACAAACTGCTTCGTCAAAAAACCGTGTATGAAAATGTCGCCTTTGCTCTTGAAGTTGCTGGTGCTTCGGTAGCGCGTATTCAAGAAGTTGTCCCACAGGTGCTGGCGATCGTTGGGTTGAGCGATAAGGCTCATCGCTTTCCAACGCAGATCTCGGGAGGAGAACAGCAGCGGGTCGTTATCGCACGCTCATTAGTTCACCGGCCGAAAGTGCTGCTCGCGGACGAGCCGACCGGAAACTTAGACACGGTCAATACGCAAGAAATCGTGAACCTGCTGATGAAGATTAATGCCTTTGGGACAACGATTGTACTTGTGACGCACAACCGTGAAATTGTGAATGCGGTTCGTCGACGTGTGATCACCTTGAAAGATGGTCGAATCGCAACAGACCAAGAGAAGGGAAAATACCACTTACCTGTATGATCCGTACGACCCTCCGCATTATAAAAGCGTCTCTACGCAACCTGTGGCGCAACGGCTGGATCAGTCTTGCGACGATCTTCGTGTTCTCGCTCGCGTTGCTATCGGTGAATATTCTATTAGGCGTTCAATCGATCGTCGGTTCCGTCGCGCGTTCATTAGAAGAAAAAGTGGACATCACGGTCACATTCAAATCAGATACTCCGGCGGGTGTTGTGTCGCAGGCGCGGTTCTTTGTGCGATCGCTCCCTCAGGTGAAAGACCTGGAAGAGATTACCCCAGAGCAAGCGCTCGCCGAATTCAAGGAGCTGCATAAGAACGATCCACACGTGTTGGAAGCGTTGAATGAGGTCGGAGGCAATCCATTGGGAGCAAAGCTTGTCGTGAAAGCGCGTCATCCGGATGAGTACCCGTTCTTGATTCAGGCGATTCAGAATCCACAATATCAACCGTACATTGAACGTCAGACGTATGATCGGCATGAAGGGGCGATTGCGTTGGTGGAGAAAGCGGGTCGCCAGGTGCGATTGTTCGCCTCTGCCTTGATCGCACTCTTTGCCTGTTTCGGTTTGCTGATGGCCTTCAACGCGATTCGTGTGGCCATTTATACGCAGCGCGAAGAGATTGCGATTATGCGTTTGGTTGGCGCCTCAAATTCGTTTATTCGTGGACCGTTTATTTTGGAGGGCGTGTGGTTAGCGGTGATCGCCTTTTTGCTGTCCGCAGCAGCGACCTATGCGTTGGTGGTCTGGAGTGAGCCGATGTTTGTGCGGGCGCTCGGAGTAGATGGGGGGATGCAAGCTTTCTTTAGAGAGCGCTTGGTTCAGATTGTGGCGATCGAAGGGGGTGGATTGGTATTGCTCGCGATGTTGTCTTCTGGAATCGCGGCTGGTAGGTATAGTAGACGCTGATCCGTTATTCCTATGTTACGACACGAAACTCCTCGGCTTCAGAAAACGGCTCCCGCTGTTTTAGAGCAAGTAGTTGAAAAACCAATAACGCCTGAAAGAGAATTCGTCCAAACGTTGATGCAGAACAGGGGAAGTCGTTCTGGTCGTTCTGATACGTTTAAAGCGCTTGTCCTTGGGTTTGCTGCTCTTGTTGGAACTGAGGCTGATTCAACGAGCTCTGTTTTTGAAGGAGTTCAATCGATTGAATCAAAAGATGAAGCTCGTGTGCAGAAGCGTGGAGCGGCGCGGTCTCTGGAGCAGCACGACGGACCAGCTCATGTGGAGACGCACGGGGCTCAGGAGTTTATCGGAATTCAGGATGAGGTGTTTGCGGCGCAGGTGATCGATATTATGCGTCCGTTGTTACTCCCTGGTGCGACGTATCGTATAAATGTGCTGAACCGTCAGAGACCGTCAGAGGCTCGGTATTTTGGGCATCATCATGCGCATGGCCATTTTATGCAGCATGCACAGATTGTTGGAAGTACTTTGTCTCGACCTGGGAGCCAAGATTTTCGTATTGAGCTGTATACAGCTGGATTACGGGACCACCGTGGTGATGAGAATAACCTCAGTAATTTCATGGAAACCTTCGTCCATGAACTGATTCATACGCGAAAAGAGGAAGGGCTTGGGTATTTTTCGGACCGTGTTCATTCAGAAGATCGAATTCGTTTTCCCTACACAGAAGCATTTTTAACAGGTCATCGACACAACGAAGACGTTCGTTGGCATACAATGGCGGGCGAATATCGCTCAGAGCTCATCGCTTCCTTCTTTCAAGCTCGTTTGCCTGGGCCAAACGAAACGTTTGAAAAGGTTGTGACGGAAATGATTCTTGACCGTTTTCCAGGATCTTCTCCACAAGCGATTCAGGAAGATATTCGAGCAGTGCAAGCCTGGAGGTCCGACATCAATTGGCCAGAGCTCTTGAAGCGATATCACGGAACAACGCAACAATGGATGGCTCAATATCAAGCAGGTCTTCTCAACCGCAGATTTATTGAACCTTTACATGATGAGGGTTTACAAGGCACTCTCCGAAGTCTTCTGCAATCGAATACCTACACAGCTCTACAAGATTTGTTTACAGAAGGCGCAGATTACAGGGAAGGTTCTGAGCGTCGCAAGCTACTTATAGAACTCCGTGCCTATCAAAAAATGCAGACAGAAGGATATGAACAGCAAATTCGAGCTCTGGGCCACAGCGCGATTCCTTTGTTTGAGCAGTGGAAAGGGGTAGTAGAGCAATTTGCCCGTACAGCGCTCTGGGGTAATAAACGCTTTGCACATCGATATACAAGTGATCCAGAGGCATCCTCCCAGCTACGGTTTTCTTATGGAATGGTACACGCTCCACAAGAATTTATTGATCGCTGGAATACATTGCCGGCTGCTGAAAGGGATAGACTGCGTCCTATCTTTGAAGAGGCTATGCCATTTGTGTCTGGAACGTTTACGCCTCCCGCTGAATATGCAGAACGTCTTAGAACGGTAGAGCCTGCTCCAACCCATTAATCCTATGATTACCCTTCTTTTTTCGTGGGACTATCAACTTCTCGGGGAGTGTCTTTTTAGCGATGGGAAGCTCGCACAATTATCTCTTTCTGAAATTGGCCACGCCCGTATTGGTGGGTTGATGCAGCAGTGGCAAACAGAGGGGATCCGAATGCGTGCTAGAATGGATATAAAAAATGATCTAGAAGAAGGAACGATTTTCTCCTATCAATTCATCCCGTTAACATCGGCTCAGGCCGAGACGGCAGCGTATTGCTGGGCGTCGGATGAAGGGCACATTCTCTTTCAGCTTCCTGAACGGCTCGTGTCTGCCTGGGAAAAGATTTGTTCTCTGGATTTGGAACCTGAAGAACGTTTTGCCTGCTTGCAAGCGCTGCGTCATGCGCCTCATCGATTATTTGAGGCGTGGAATCAAGTGGTTGATAAAATGGTTCAGAAATAAGAAAACGGACCTCGTAAGGTCCGTTTTTCATTCAATTAGTATTTCTTTTTCTTTGGAGCTCCTTGGTCGGCGAGTGCGATCGCTTCTTCAACCAGTTCTTCCATATATGCAAGCCCCTGTTCCCAGAAGGTTGGATCTTTTAGATCGATGCCAAAGGGCTTTAAGAACTCAGCGGGAGTCTTCGAGCCACCAGCACTCAACATTTCGAGATATTTTTTTACAAATGGGGCGCCTTCTTTTCGATATTGCGCGAAGAGTGAGAGGGTGAGGATTTCACCGAACGCGTAGGAATAGACGTAGAACGGCGTGTCGATGAAGTGGTTTACGTAGCTCCACCAGTAGCCATAGTCTTCGCGCATGGTGACGGACGTGCCAAACATTTCGCGTTGACGTACCAACCAGCGCTGATTGATTTCCTCAGTCTTGAGTTCACCTTTTTCTTTCGCGAGTGCGTGGAGGTCCTGCTCGAAGCGGTACATGGCTGTCTGGCGGAAGACTGTGGCAAACGTTTCCTCAATCTTTTGGAGGTAGAGGGCCAGCTTTTCTTTTGGATCGGTGATCTTCTCACGTAGCGCATCGAATACGAGCATCTCACCGAAGACGCTCGCGGTTTCCGCGAACGTCAACGGCATGTCGAAGTTCAAATACGTTTGTTTGCGGGCAAGGCAGGCATGTACGGCATGGCCGAGTTCATGGGCCAGGGTGGATACATCCTTGATCTCTCCTTTGTAGTTCACTAAAACGTACGGGTGAAGATCGGTGGTATTGAACATGCAAAATGCCCCTCCGCGCTTTCCTGGGCGAATCGTGGCGTCGATCCAGTTGTTGGTGAAGAACTGTTCTGCGTTTTCAGCAAGTACGGGAGAGAAACGTCCGAAGGCTTCTAATACAATATTTTTAGCCTGTTCGTAGGTGAAGGTCGTTTGAGCTTGAGGGAGGGGAGCATAACGATCGTAGTCGACGAGCTTTGGCAACTTCAACAGCTTCTTTTTGAAGTTATAGTAGTGAGTCACGATCGGATAGCGCTTAGTAATCGCTTCACTCATCGCATCGACGGTCACTTGGTCTGTTTCGTTTGATAGGTGTTGAGAGGCCTCTGGGCTCTCAAAGTTACGATAGCGATCGAGTGTTTGCTTATGTTGTAAGAGGGTATTCGTAATGAACGTCACGAGATGAGCCTTCGTTTTGAGTCCGTTTGTAAGGCTATCAGCTGCTTGTTCACGGCGCTTACGATCTGGGTTGCTGATATCATGGAGTACTTCTTCACGCGAGATCGTTGGTTCCTTCGTCTTGCTGCCAGGGGCAACAAACTTCAACAACGAAATCTCTTCGTTGAACAAACGGGCAAAGGCGCCACCGCTGCTCACGGAGAGATCGTTCAAGAGTTCTTCACGCGCATGATCAAGCCGGTGTGGCTGGTATTGCTGGATGTGCGAGAGGTAGTGCGCATAATTTGCGAGTTCTTTCGATGCGATGAGTTTCTTCAACGTCGCGGCTGGCAATGTTCCAAGCTCCAATTCGAAGAAAAGAAAAGCACGCGAGATCTCAAGGCTTCGGACATCAATCTTCTGCATGAAGGCGCCATTCTCCGCATTGGCTGAATCGGCGGCGTGGACAAGTGCCGCGTAGATCTGAGGCTTCGCGTATTCTTGAACGAGTGTTTCGTACGCTTTGATGACTTTTTTCAGCGTAGCGGGCTGCTTTGCGAGCTTGCTCAGCTGACCTTTATACGTTTTCTGGAAAAGCTCCGCTTGGCGTTTGCATTTCGTGAGCTGAGCCTCAATCTTTGGGTCGGTGATGGAGACGTAGAGGTCGGATAAGTTCCAAGCGGGAGCCGTCTGCTTGGTAGTCTTTTTTGATGCGAGAGTCTTGGGAGGCATAGGTGGAGAGAGTGTAGAGGACGCGTCAAAATTGTGCGAGGGTTCCTGTAGTCTGGCGAGAAATGGTGAACCCGACCACCGGTTCGCAGGAGAAGGCGAACGCGTCGTGGTCGGGCGTGTGGCGTGGAGAGACCTTGCTTGCTCAGCTGGTCGTCATCCGGTTCTTGAAGTATTCGACGCGGTTGATCCACCCGAGGAGATCCTCAGGGTCACGAACCGCGAGAAGGAGATCGAGCTCCAGGCGTTCGGTCTCGCTGAGCACGCGACGGGAGTACTGCTCTCGCGACAGCCGTCCGACGATCTGGCACAGCGAGCGGTACTTGTCGTAGAGTTCTGCGCGCCTCATGCGCTTGCGCTCCTCCGTCTGTGCAGGGTCCACCTGCTGCGGCCTGTGTGCGGTAGCGGCGAGATTGTCCGTCGCCGCCTCCGCCTTGGGGAGCGTGCCTTTGAGGATCCTGTCCGCCTCCGCCAGCTTGCGGTTCTCGTCCTTCTTCTTCCGGCGCTCGAGAAGCCAGGCGGTGTTCTCGGGGCGGGTCCGCTTCCGGCGAAGCCGCTTCGGCGTGTCCTTCTTGTCTGAACTCGTCACAGTGGCCATGTGCCACCTCCTTCGGGCCAAAAGGTAGCCCAAACCAATCTAAAAAGCAACCTATTCTCGAGAGAGCTTCTCAAGCTCCTCTTGCAGGCGGACCCATTCGTGTTCGGTGTGGGCTAGGATTGTCTCCACTTGGTGCAGTTCTTTCTGTCGCTCAACGGAATAGGTGGTTGGTTCGGCGAGATACGCATCAAGGAGTTTTTGACGCTTTTTTCCATACTCATCCAATTGTTTCTCGACTGTTTTCAGTGCACGCTTCACCTCCTGTGTGCGTTCGTGACGTTCGCGCTTTTCTTGTTTGCGCGCTTCTTCGGCAAAGTCCGATTCATCGAGCGGAACCATCTCACGACGTGTATCCGCAACGTATTCGTCATAGCCGCGTGGGTCGAGGCCCGCTTTTCCATTTCGTACTTCAAGCAGACGTGTCGCTAATGACTTCACGAACGTACGGGCGTGGCTCACGAAGAGCACCGTTCCTTTCCAACGCGTAAGGGCTTCGGCCAAGGCCTCCGTCGTCTCCATGTCCAAATGGTTTGTCGGTTCGTCTAGTAATAAAATATCAGGTCGTCCGAGGAGGAGTCCTGCTAAACATAGGCGTGAGCGTTCTCCACCGCTCAACACTGAAATAGATTTATCCAAATCATCTTCCCGGAATAGAAAGTCGCTCGCGAGTTGCAGCAAATCTTGTCGCACAACCGCCTGGTCTGAAGCGAACTCAAGATGACGCATGACCGAAATGTTCGGGTCGAGCGATTCGGTCACATGTTGCGCGTATACAGCCGCTTTCAGGCGATTAGCGAGTGTAAAGGTTCCTCCAAGTGCTGGAATTTGTTCGGATAGAGTCTTCAAAAGGGTCGATTTTCCCTGACCATTCTCTCCCACGATCGCAATCCGTTCTCCGCGTTGAATTTCAAAACTAATGCCTGAGGCCACGGGACGATCATCATACCCAATCACAAGTTCATGCGTACGCAGAGCGAACGTCTTGCGGAATTCAACCTGTGGGATACGCAAACGAATCGTTGGCAGTGGGGGATCAATGTCGACTGTATTCAGCTTTTTCAATTGTTTCATCTTCGACTGCGCCTGGGTTGCTTTGGAGGCCTTCGCACGGAAACGCGTGATAAATTCCTCCAAGTGATCGCGTTGTTCCTCGATGTTTTTGTTGAAACGCTCACGCATCAGATCGCGTTCTTCTTTGTAGCGTTGATACGTATCAACATCGCCGGGGAAGGTTGTGGCTTTTCCACGTTCAAGTTCAACGGTTCGATCACACACATTTTTTAGGAAGGTTCGATCGTGGGAAATGATTAAACACGCATGGCGAAAATCATTCAGCCAAGCTTCAAGTAGGAACTGTGTTTGCAGGTCGAGGTGGTTGGTTGGTTCATCGAGGAGAAGCAATGCAGGATCTTGCAGGGCGAGCAATGTCAGCAAGATACGCATCCGATACCCTCCAGACAGATCATTGCACGGTTTTACGAGATGCTCTTTTTTCAGACAAAAACGAGATGCTTCCTTGGCACAAGACCAGGCAGGTTTCCCACTCTTTTCTTCGAGATAGTCTTGGACGCTCACCCCGTCAGGAAACTCCGCGTGTTGTTCAAGATAGCCAATCGTACAGCCGTCAAAAAACAGCGTTTCGCCTTGATCGGCCGCTTCTTTCCCCGCTATGATACGCATGAGCGTCGACTTTCCGGCTCCATTTCGACCAATTAAGCCAATCTTTTGCCCATCCGCAATCGTAAGCGCAACGCCGTCTAAGACGTGTTGGAGCCCGTAGGACTTACACAGTCCTTGAATCTGGAGAAGCGTCATGTTGCCCAGATTCTGCCCTATTTACCAATCTCTTGCTAGCGGGTAGGCTTTTCCAGCTCTTCCATCACTTTCTTATACGTGACGCAGCGGACCGTTGGTCTTCCGCAGACTTCTGTTGCAAAGGTTTTCATCGCTTCCCAATAGACGCCATCGTTCCAGAGTGAAAAATGATGTCCAATAAAAATCGGCGCACGATTTCCTTCGAAGCTTTGCGTAAAATAATCGCGATAGGATGTCAGAACCTCCGTATAGTATTGATCCCAAAGAGGCGTTCCGCGGACAGCGCGCTCCTTTGCCTGTGATTGCTTGAAGAAGAAATTATAATCCATCGAGAGCAGGGAACTGGTAGATGATCCGGCGAAGGGAATTCTTGTAAGAGGAAATTCCCAGAGGCCACTTGCTAGTTTTGTGGGCCAAACGCCAGGTTTGGCGGTGAGGCTTGTATCGTACCGAAACTGGTACTTCTGAAGAACAGGCCAAAGAGCTTTGTTCACCCCAAGTTCGGGCGCTCGGAATCCGACAATGCCTTCAGGTGGGAGTACGAGCGAGCGACGTTCTGCAGGTTCTTTTTCCAGATGATTTAGTGCGCCAACCTGGTCTATGATGTCAAAGAAGCTTTGAAATTCTTGCGTCCAATCCTCTTTGGTCCAAGTGGCTCCATTGTAGTGACCCGTGAGGTGGCAACCGATCTCATGACCTTCGCGCTGAACCGCATTCATCTGCTCTAAGCGATTTGCGACATCTTGCTCTGAGCTGGCAAATCCAATGGGAGAAGTGCCTGTTGCGTGCTGAGGTGGGTGATAGGCGTTTCGATGTTGTGGTGCAAGAAGATAGGCTGCATTAATAAAATATGTAAAGTGGACAGGCATCTCGTTTGCGGCCATTTGTTTGGCGAACGCGCGCGTCTGTTTCCACATGTCGATCGAACGCGAGCCATCAAACGCAAGGACGACGTATTGAGTGCCGGTCGTCTGCGTATGGGTAGAGTCTTGTTTTGTCGGAGAGGCTTCGCTTGTCTGTAGCTCGGTTGTGGTTGCGACGCGTTCAATTTGTTCCTGCTTTGGTTCGTCAACGACAACCGGTTTTGCGGAAGAGTTATCTGTAGGAGGCTGTACAATCGCGGTTGAAACGTCTCGGATCAAAGAGGAGGGCGCAGGTGCGGGTGTATAGAATGTACAGAAGCCTAAAAACCCTATACAAATACCAAGTCCTCCTCCAAGAATAACGAGAATGACGGACGGGGCACGCATTGTTTCTTAGTTGTTGCCTGCGACGTTGATGAAGGGAAGGCTAGCTCCTGGAACCATCGTTTGCGGGAGTTGTCCGTTCCACTTCTTCACTGCCTCCACCTGTGCTTCCAATGCTTTCAAGGCGATGTACTTATCATTGTTCGCAGCTTCAGACTGGAGTCGAATAGCGGTTGCTTCGGCTTGTGCTTGGGCTACACGCTGGTCCGCTTGGATCTTCGCGGTCTTCAATTCGTTCTCTGCGCGCTTCGAATCTTGTTCGGCGACCTGCTTGCGTTCGATGGCGGCTTCAAAGGCGGGGGAGAAGGACTCATTCACCATCGAGAACTGGCTGATAATAATATGATTCGGAAGGACTGAGGCTCGAACAGTTTCTTCGATTTCATTTTGGACGAGTGCACGCTGATTCAAGATTTCTTCTGCAGTGTATTTGGCGATCGTTTGTTTGATCGCGGCTTCAAGGGAGGGCTGAATCACTTTTTCTTCAAAGGCGGGACCAATTTCTTGATAGATCTTTCCAACCTGCACAGGATCTAGCTGATAGAGAAGTGCGCTTTCGATCGTGACTACCTGCAGATCCTTTGAATAGGCCTCCGAGCCTTCGGTTGTAAATTTGTTGCTGCGGACATCCATTTTAATCACTTGTTCTGCGATCGGTGTGACTACGTGAAGTCCTGGCTCAAAGACACGACCCTCAAACGCACCCCAGCGTAAGACGACGCCACGCTCACCGGCATCAATGGTGGTGAAGGGGTTTACGACGATGAGAACAACGAGTCCAAAGATCACGGCGGCGAGGAGGAGGAATTTCTTCATAGATAGAGCTATTCTGCCTGGCGGACGTGGGCGTGGGAAGGGGAAGGGGATTTTAGATTGACGGAAGGGCTGTTCGTTCGTATGATAGCGCCACAATTCGTTTATTCGGAGATCGTCTAATGGTAGGACAGCGGCCTTTGAAGCCGTGAATCTTGGTTCGATCCCAAGTCTCCGAGCCACACAAAAATCACGCTTCACTGCGTGATTTTTGCATTGCTCAGAGATCCGTTTCTATGATATTCTGGCGAAGATATGAAGATGGTTGC
This sequence comes from uncultured Gammaproteobacteria bacterium, assembly GCA_964600845.1. Classification (GTDB taxonomy): domain Bacteria; phylum Patescibacteriota; class Patescibacteriia; order 2-12-FULL-60-25; family 2-12-FULL-60-25; genus JAGOTP01. Next base: position 15,110 of record CAZRJW010000008.1, read on the forward strand.
GAGGCTCCTGCGGGGTCTGATGCTCTTTGTTTTGGGAGCATTGGTATTTGGTGTCTCGACGACACAGGCGGCGCCTTCGAGGCCCCCGACCCGGGTTAATCTGACGAGTACTTCAACGGCGCGGGTCGTTCCGGGTCAGATCATCGTAAAATTTAGAAAACAACGTACGGACATTTCTAAGCTGGAAGGAGTGGCTAAAGCGCGACAGTTCGCTACGAAGCGTCGGGCTCGGGTGCGGAGCTTTTTACGACGAGACAATAGCGCCGTTCTGACGATTCCTAGGGATGTCACATTAGCGCAGGCGCTTGCGAGTTACGCGGCGGATCCAGAGATTGTCTATGCAGAGCCTGTCTATCGTCGCTATCGGAATAGTATCGATACCGACGACACTTTACGTGTGAATTTGTGGGGACTCGATAACACTGGCCAGGCGGTTGAAGGTGTCACCGGAACGACGGATGCGGATATGGATATGCCCGAAGCCTGGGCGATCTCTGAAGGAGCATCTAGTACGGTGATTGTTGCGGTGATTGATTCAGGAGTTGCGTACAACCATCCAGATCTCACGAATCAGATGTGGGACGGCTCAGCCTGTGTGGACGAGAATGGAGCGGCTCTGGGCGGCTGTTTACACGGCTATGATTTTGAAGACGAAGACCTGAACCCCTTGCCGACAACCGCCTCTCATGGAACGCACGTCGCGGGGACGATTGCGGCGGAGAAAAACAATGCAACGGGTATTGTTGGCGTGGCTCCAAATGCAAAGATCATGGCGCTGAAGTTTGGATTGGATACGGCGAGCGAAGTCCGAGCGATCGATTTCGCGATTCAAAATGGGGCGACGGTTATCAATGCGAGCTTCGGCGGGCCAGATTTTTCTCAAGCCGAGTTTGATGCGATTGAACGGTTCCGGGCAGCCGGTGGGATTTTTGTCGCATCGGCGGGAAACGACACGCTCAATAACGATCTTCCGGGAAATCAAAATTATCCTTCGGACTACACCTCGGACGCCATCATCGGGGTCGCGGCGACAAACGCGCTTGATGCGCTGGCTTCGTTCTCTAACTTTGGGTCGACCTCGATTGATGTGGGCGCACCGGGCGTGAATATTCTGAGCACCATCGCAGACTCTACGGCACTTACGGAAACATTTCAGGCGGTGACAGCTCCGGCCGTTCCCGTGAGTTGGGTTGCGACGGGCGATTGGGGAACGCGAACTGTGAGTGGAGCAGTTCGCTTATACGCAGACGCACCGAACGTTCCGTATGCCGCGGGAGCCACCTCTACCGTTACCTCGCCTACGGTGGATTTAACAGGGACGACACGGGCAGAGATCAGTTTCCTTTCGCGCTGTGATACGGAGTACGGAACCTCTCCTGAATCAGGAGGGGATTTTATGGCGCTGGAGGTCAGCGGCGATAACGCGACTTATACGGAGCTCGGTAGATGGAATGAAGCGACCTATGATACCGATGTTGATTCGAGTAATACGCCCCCGCTGCTTGAATTATACGCAGAGCTTCCGCCAGCGGCGCTCACGTCTCAGGCGACCTTTCGCTTTCGTTGGTTTACGAATGGGTCAAATACGCCCGCGCAAAGCTACGATGGGTGTTACGTCGATAACGTTCTGATCACCCGTTTTTCGGATGGGAGCGACGAGCTGTACGACTACTACAACGGTACATCGATGGCCTCGCCTCACGTGGCTGGACTGGTTGCATTGGTGCAGGCGTATAACCCGCGGCTAACAGTGGCGCAAGTAAAAAGTGTTGTGCTGACAACGGGGGATGCGCTTCCAGCCTTGGCGACGAAGACGACCACCGGAAAGCGTGTGAATGCGCAACAGGCTCTCGAGCTGTTTCAACCAAAGATTGGGTATACCGCTGATGATGTTCTTCCAGCTGAACAGATTGTCGCCGCAGAAGATGACTCGGGAGTGGTCGAAGTGAATTTTCGGCTAACAGATGGTCTCGCGGGAATTCCCCTCACATTGGGAGGGTTTGGCTACAGCGTGGATGGAGGGAGTACGTGGTCGACACCAACGACAGGTGATGCCAGCGCGGCCTTTTCGAGTAATTGGACGAATACGAGCTACCTCAGCGCAACGGACTATACGAGCACCACCTACCAGTTCACGTTCAACACGAAGCATACGGATGTGCTTGAGCTGAACGCGACCAACACCTCGATGCAGATCCGTTTTCAAGCCTTTGATGGGGCTGTTACGAGTACGTATGTGGTGAGTGAGGCGTTTACGATTACAAACGTTCCTCCACCAACGATCACCGGGCTCGCGAACGACGCAGTTCCTGCGCAAGAAAAAATCTGGACCTGGAGCTCAGACGATCCGGCGGCAACCTTCCGGTTTGTGGTTGATCAATCGGCGACGGGTACGCCTAGCGGCAGTTACACGACCGCGACGACTACCTCACAGACCGGTGGGAATGGAATTTATTATTTGCATCTCCAAGCGCGTAACGCAGCGGGGAGTCAAAGTGCGGTTACATCTGTCACCGCGATTCTGGATTCGCTCGCGCCCGTCATTACGCAGACCGGAGAAGATCAATCGATTTATGTTGGGACAACCTATACGGATCCGGGTGCGACGGCCCTCGATGCGCAGGACGGGGACATCACGGAAGATATAATTGCTACGAGCACGGTGAACACCGCGGCCGATGGTGAGTATACGGTTGAGTACAACGTGACGGACGTGGCGGGGAACGTGGGCTCTGCGACCCGTACCGTCGAAGTGCTGCCGCTCGTGACGAGTAGTACGGCTCTTTCGGCATCCACGCTTGTTGGGACGTCGGCGAATCGGGTTTTGATTGGAAGTAACGCGCCGACCAGCTCGATCGTCTCTATTCCTCTGGACGTTTCGTCCGCGGAACTCAATTTTGCGGCTTTGCTGACGGGGACATCTACGAAGCAGGTGATTGTTCCTGGCGAGATCATCGTGAACGCGACTACTTCGGCCGGAGCGGTTCGCGTAGAGATTCCATCGGATGTGACGATCGTGTCCACCGATGCAAGCTGGACGGGGACGGTACAGCTACCTCTTGTGCGTTCCACGACGAGCGTGAGTGTGACGCCCGATACAAATAAAACAGCAACAATCCTATCGGTCATTGAGATTGGGGCGGGGGATATTCCACTGACGTTCGACTTGCCCGTCAGGCTGGTGTTCGGAGGTCAGGCGAGCACGTATGTCGGATATGTACGTTCGGGAACATTCACTGCCATTCAAACGGCGTGTAGCGGGGACTCGCTCTCCTCCGCGACTACTCAATTGGTAGGGGGAACAACGGATTGTAAGATCACGGTTGGTTCGGATCTGGTGGTCTGGACCCGGCACTTCACGTCCTTCGTAACCTATTCCCAGGCAACGATTCCTGCACCGGTTTCAAGTGGGGGTGGTGGGGGTGGCGGCGGCGGAGGTGGGGGTGGCGGCGGGGGAGGTGGAGGAAGTAATGTCTCTACCCTTACGCCCGTCACCACGACCACCGCTTCGACGACCACCGTCGCGATCCCGGTCGTAACTCTCTCACCGACTTCAACAAGCATCGTTCCGGTGATGGAGAGCGTGACAATGGAAGCGCTCTCCAATGCGAGCACGACCTCTGGGGCTTCTTCCAATACGAACCTATTCCCGACGGTGCGCGATCTCATCCTTGAAGCCAGCGCACGTGCACAAGTTCAAAGGAGCTCCCGTGAGTTTATGGTCACGCTCGATACCCGTGCGGAAGATGTGACGGTGAGTTTTGTCGCCTACGGTATCTCGCCTTCAACAAAAGCGCTTGGATCAGGTGAACGGTTGGCGGTTGTACGTGATCAGCTCGAAACGCTCGGACGTGTAAATCTCGAGGCGCTCCAAGCGCTCACGGATGGGGTGATTCCGCGGGCACGTAACTTGCCAAAGGAACAGGCACGGGCGAAGCAGGTGCTCGCCGTTTTCCGTCAGATCACTGGTCATAGTCCAGACTTCAAAAACAAAACAGATGACCTCGCGTGGAATACCCTCATGTATCGCTTACGCTTCCCACGAAATCTCGCTCGAGAAAAGGCGGGGATCCTGAAGTTTCGAAGTCTCTACAAACGTGCGCCTACCACGCCCTTTGATTGGGCATCGGTGCGCGCTTCGGGATACGTCCTGACAAAATAACCTTCCTTGCGAGTTGTTTGACGTAGGTTGACCGACTCAAGGATACGCCTGTAACTTACAAAAGGGTGTTCTTACTTCTCTCAAATACAGCTTCCCTATGGAACAAGCACTTCGTGAATCCGACCGAGTCCCGCAAACAATCTTTAAGACACGCGTCCGCGATGAGGCAGTTGGTGGTCCAAATCCATTTCGTTGGCAGGATGTGTCATCGAAGGAGGTATTTGATGGCAAGAAAATTGTCATCTTCTCCTTGCCGGGCGCCTTTACGCCAACCTGTTCTTCAACGCACGCTCCAGGCTATGAAACGACATATGACGCCTTCAAGGCGCTAGGGGTAGATGAGATTTACTGTATCAGCGTGAATGACGCCTTTGTCATGTTTCAATGGGCGAAGCACTTGGGCGTCGATAAGGTGAAAATGTTGCCTGATGGAAATGGGGAATTCACCAAAGCTATGGGAATGTTGGTAAAGAAGGAAAACTTGGGCTTTGGGAATCGCTCTTGGCGCTATAGCATGTACGTCGTTGATGGCGTCATTCAAAAAATGTTCGTTGAACCAGGTTTCACCGACGATTGTGCGACAGATCCGTTTGAAGTCAGCGATGCCGAAACGATGCTCGGTTATCTGAAAGGCGAGGCAAAAGCCTAGTAAACAAGTCGTAACAAAAAAAATACACGACCCGCGTCGTGTATTTTTTGTAGTGAAAAATGAATCGCTAGAGAAGCGAGCCATTCTCTTGCCTTTCCAGCTCACGAGCGTACACTAGGGCTCTCTTTATTTTTTCCCCTGTATGAATATTCAGCCACTCCTTGGACGACTGCGTGAAAATTGGAAGTCGGGTCTGACGGTTGCCTTGGTTTCGATTCCGCTCTCCGTTTCTTTAGCTGTCGCGTCTGAGTCGACGCCGACAGCGGGAATTATTACAGCTATCTGGGCCGGGTTGATGGCTTCCATTTTCGGAGGAAGTAATTTCAATATTGTTGGTCCTACGGGGGCATTGTCCGGATTCCTTGCGACATACGCGATTGTTCATGGAGCGCAGACGCTCCCGATGTTGGCGCTGGTGACGGGTGTGTTTGTGCTAATTGCCTACGTATTCAAGCTCGAGAAATTCCTGGTGTTTGTTCCAGGAAGCGCGGTACATGGTTTTACCTTGGGTGTCGCTTTCATTATTGCATTTAACCAATTCAACTTCGCCCTAGGCCTGAGTGGACTTCCGCGGCATGAGGCCTTTATCACTAATTTGTTCGAATCGTTCCGTCACATCGGTGCAATCAATCCGCAGATTTTTGTAATGTTTCTCGCCTTTTTGGCGGCGATGTTCTTGATGCTGAAATATGTGAAGAAGGTTCCTGGTGCAATTGTATTGGCGCCGATCGGTATTTTGATCGGGTACTTATCTCAACAGGGGAGTCTGCCATTCGTCGTGCAAACACTAGGTTCTCGCTATCCAGACATGGCGCCGAAGTTGTTCCAGGCGCCAACGTTCTTTTTTCATCCATCGCTCATCACTGCCGGTCTTGCGATTGCTGTGATCGCGATTCTTGAAACAATGTTGTCGGCCAAGATTGCAGACGGCATGACAAAGACGAAATATAATAAGCGTAAAGAAATGTTCGGTCTGGGAATCGCAAACCTTGCTTCTGGCCTTATGGGTGGACTTCCAGCGACCGCTGCACTTGCACGCACCTCCTTGAACGTGAAAACAGGGGCAAATAGTAAGATATCGGCAACCATCAGTAGCGTCTGTATCGCGATCATCTCGATTTTTTTGCTCACAACTTTCCGCTATATTCCCTTGGCGGTCATTGCGGCTATCTTGGTCTTTGTAGCTTTCCGCATGATCGAGCAAGAGCACTTTATTCGGCTCTTCCACTCGGACAAAAAGAACTTCGTTATCGCGTTGGTCGTGGCTGTGGTTACCGTCTGGATCGACCCGATCGTTGGAATCCTGCTTGGAACCGTCATTTCGCTTCTCATTTTTGTGGAGAAATTATCACGTGGTCAGTTTGAGTTGATCGTCGACAATACCGAGGGTAAATTCGTCGATAAGATTACCTCGGAGACGCTCGAGAGGATCGAGAAAACAGGGGATACGATCATCTATTCGATCAAGGGACAGCTTGCCTATATCAATGGACAATCGCACATCACCCGCTTTGAACAGAGTTTAGGCGCCTATAAAAACGTGATCTTGCGTCTTCGTGAGCTGTCCTTCGTTGACTTGGATGGAGTAGACGCATTCGATGAGATCATTACCCTCATCAAAGCTCAAGGAAAGAACGTCTTCGTTACGGGGGCGAGCCCGATGATTAGCGAGTTGCTGCACGAAAGTCATGCGTATCAGAGATTAGAAGAAGAAGGCGCTGTCTTTAAGCGGACGAGCGAGGCTTTGAGTAAGCTTGGGTACTAAAAAAACGCTTTTGAGCGAAGATCTCAGTGTTGCTATACTGACCGCATGTCTCACCCTATGGCTGAACGCGGTCCCACAGAGCTGGTGTCTGTTGGGCGAGTAGAGGATTGGAAAGATGGCGGGGCGCGCGAAGTGAAGGTTCATAAAAAGCCCATGACGATTGTTCGCATGGGGGAACGGTTCTTTGCCTTAAATAGCATCTGTCCCCACATGGGAGGACCGATGTCTTGCGGGTCGGTACGGGATGGAAAAATCTACTGTCCTTGGCACGACTGGGGCTTTGATATCGAAACAGGTGAATCACCAAATGGACATCACTTAGACCGTTATCGAGTAGAGGTTGTCGGTGAAGAGGTAATGGTTGGGTGGGTCGTATGAAGCCGCTTGGATTGAGCGATCTCCCCTCGTTTACGCAGCGACGCCTCATCAGGCTCGTTGGGACGATCATTGTGATTATCGGATTTGCGCTGCTTCAAGTTTGGCAAATTGAGGAAAAACCGCAGGCACTGGGAACAACAACCACACCTTCGACGTCGGTCGATCTATATTATGCGGGCTCCACCACGAGCAGCGTCGAAGCACTTGTTACGCGCGCTGTAGATGGAGATACGCTCGAGGTAAAAATCGACGGCATGAACGAAACAGTCAAAGTTCGCTTGCTCGGTATGAACACGCCTGAATCGGTTGATCCGCGTCGTCCGGTGCAGTGTTTTGGAAAAGAAGCCTCGAATCACATGAAGGAGCTGGTTGAAGGAAAACGGGTACTCCTTGTTGAAGACCTAAAAGCGGATGATCGCGATAAATATGGACGTTGGTTACGGAACATTGTTCGCAAAGAAGATTTGTTGGATGTAAACGCAACGCTTGTAGCGCAGGGCTATGCGAATGCGTATTTATCATTCCCGCTGGATGGAAAACGAAAAGCGCAACTGCGACTTTTGGAACAAGAAGCAAAAGCAGCCGAACGGGGGCTTTGGAGTCCATCGACCTGTGAGGGAAAAAAGTAGATTAAACGTACGCGTACGAAGCCCTGAACGCAGCGAGGAATGTTTGAGTCCGTGTGAGCGGAACGCGAACAACAGACAAAGAGGAGCAAAGATCCCCACGTGCAAATCGGAGCGACAATCCTAAGCGCGAGTTACCTCGCAAGTGAAGGGCTCTATGCACCCGCGTTCAGTCAGTATTTTATTGTCTTATGCCACGCAAAAACGCTTCGCCGCTCATGGGTTTTTTTCCTTCGGGTTGAACTTCGTCCAAAACGAGCAGTGAGCCATCGCCGCAAGTGAGCACGAACTCAGTTGGTTTTGGTTCTGAGCTTGTATGCGCCTTCAAGACTTTTAAGCGTTTTCCTTTGTAGTCAACGGATGTTCCTGGCCAAGGGGTGTAGGCGCGAACGAGTCGCTCGATTTCGATTGCGGATGTACTCAGGTCGATTTTTCCATCTTCGCGTGAGAGGAGTTTTACGAAGGTTGCAGCCGCGTGATTCTGTTCTTGGGGAGTTACGCTGCCTTCAAGAAACGCGTGTAGTGTTTGCACGAGAACGTCAGCACTCGTTTTCGAAAGGCGCTCGCTGAGCGTTTCGGTTGTATCGGTTGGAAAAATGTCTGTCTTCAACTGAGCAAGAATGGGCCCGTGATCCATGAGCGCATCCATCAGCATGATCGTGATCCCTGTTTCCTTGAGACCATCACGAATAGCGGCATTCATGGGGACGGCGCCACGGTACGCGGGGAGAAGTGAAGGGTGAACATTCAAAACGCCTTGCGGATACAGGTCTAAAACGCGCTGAGAAATAATCTGACCAAAGCTCGCGACCACGGCGACATCGGCCTGGAGTGTTTTCAGTACCTCGTAGGCCTCATCTGATTTTACTTGTTCAAATTGAAACACGGGCAAGCCTAATCGCTCAGCGGTCACTTTTACGGGTGGGGCTGTAAGAGTTCCTTGTCGTCCCGCGGGGCGATCGGGTTGCGTAACAACGCCAACGACGCTGAGTGTGGGATCAAGGGCTAACGCCTCAAGGCTCGGAAGCGAGAAGAGGGAAGTTCCGTAGAAGACGACGCGAGTCATGGAATGTGTATTTAAATACGAGACGTACCCTTCGTTACAATTTTTGTGGCTTTATCGATAAACACAATTCCATCGAGGTGATCGATCTCATGTTGGAAGACGATCGAAGGAAAGCCTTTGAGTTCAAGTAGGACGCGTTTACCGTGACGGTTGATGGCTTCAACGGTGATTTTTTTGTGGCGTGTCACGAGTCCAAACTGATCTGGAACGCTGAGACAGCCTTCTTCGCTTTCGATCATCGCTTCTGATTTTTTTGTGATGACCGGGTTCATGTAGCACTCAGGATGCGCGCCGGTATTTACGACGATCGCGCGAATATTCCGTCCAACTTGAGGGGAGGCGATCCCGACTCCATCCGCCACAAACATCGTGCGTACCAGTTTATCGAGGTAGGCCTGGAATTCGGGGGTGGTGATTTCTTCAACCGTAAGCTCAACCGAACGCTCGCGCAGGCTCGGGGTCGGAAGAGTGACGATCGAAAAGATATCTGACATAACACGCAATGTTACTTGAAAAAGGCGATTGGATCAAGGTCTATGAGCGCGACAGTCGCGAGGGGCTGAAGGAGCTCAACCAGCACGTTTTCTGGGGTATCTGGGCTAAATAGGAGGTGAACAGCCGTTCGTTCGCTCGCCCCGGCGCGCCGGAATTCGATTTTATAGGGCCCTTCGAGGGTCCCTTGGCCCGCAATCCGGAGCTTCGCCGCCTCGATCCAGGTGGCTACTTCTTTGTCTGAGCCATCAATCAGGCACTTCACACGTCGCCAGGTAGGGGGATAGTGAAAAAGGCGGCGGCTTCCGAGTTCGGTTTCGAAGACCTGTTTCACCCCGTCACCGGTTTTTCCTTGTTCCCAGAACGGGAGGTCTTGTTCAAGTGTTTGAATCAGGAGGGTTCCCTCAGCTTGTGCGACGCGATTCATGAGGCGGCGGATGGCGATCAGACGTCGTTCGGCTCTGCGGACATCTTCAATCATCCCGCCCAAGAGCTGGCCGATCGTCACGACGACCAGTGCTTTTTTTGGAATGGGTTGTTCGAGTTGATCGTTGGTTGTGTCGCGCCATTCAACGGAGGTCTCGGGCTCGGAGTGTTCCCAGGCGCGTTTGAGTTGTTCGATCCCAGGCATCGCCTTTCCTAGATCGACGCCCCCACACGCCGTACAGGCAAGGGGGAGTTCTTGGGTTTTGCCACACGAACGACAAACCGCATGATCTGATTCCGCCGCAACCGGTGACGTGCAGTGCGCACACAGGGCTTGCCAGCCGCAATCACGACAGGCGAGTCGAGCGGCGCGGCCGCGAATCGGGTGAATGATGATGCGCGGACCTTCGTGCTCTTCAAGCGACAGGAGCGTATCCGCTTGAATACTCGGAATCGCAGACCGACCACGTGGATGATAAACATTTGTTACCAGTTCACAGGAAATATCTGGGGCCTGGGCGCCGGCATGCAAAGGAGGTGTCAATCCAAACGCCTCAACCGTGACACCAGCGTATTTTGCGGCCCAGCCCGCTAAGCGACGCGCATCGTAGCGTGGCGCTTGTTCATCTTGTTTGTGGTCGTCGTTCTCCGGTTCGTCGATCAACACAAGATCAGCGGTGGGAGCGAGCCATGCCCCGAGACGTGTGGCGATCAAACAGGAAGCTTCTCCAGAAAGGAATGTTGACCAATGGGCATAGTACGCTCCATCGTTTAGATCGCCATGCAGGGGGAGCGCTGGAACGGCATCCGTGTGCAGCGCGGCTTGAAGCGCGGGAATTCGATTCGTCCAAGGCGTGAGGATGAGTACGCGCTGGCCATTCGCGAGCGCCGCCTTCGCACGCGCCACGAGCGCTGCCTCGTGATCCGTTTGCCAATGCGCGCTGGCGGTCCCCGCCACCTTCGGAGAAGAATATTCTTTTATCGGCGCTGGTTCTTTCGGTAGTCGTTTTGGAAGTGCTCCGAGCCAGGCGTGGAGCACGGTTGGAAGTGAGGAAAAGGTTCGCTCCGCCACCCACGTGAGGAGCTCAAGGCACTCTGTCGAAAAACGAAACGAGACCGGAATCGGTCCGGTGATCGCTTTTACGCGGGCTGCGTAGTTACTCGTCGGCTTGATCTCTCGGATGATCGCTTCCGTTTGGTGTCCGCGCAACGGAACGTAGACAAGTTGTCCGACCTCATACGCCTCGTTGTCTGGAAACGAATAATCAAACCCATTCAGGCCAAACGGGGTTCTGCGAATCGGGATGACTTCGGCAAACATCAGACAAGTTCAAATTCAGCCGTCAGCATTCCAACGCCAAACGGGGCTTCATAACAGAGAACACTTGGCTTCACATGCATTTTTTGGATCGCTCCCAGAAGGGTTGCAATTGGCTGCGCAGCGCATTGCTGAGCCTCCTTTAAGACGTCAGGGCTCAAGGCAATGATCGGTGCTGGATCTACTTGAGCGATCGCTTGCTTCACTGCTTCTTCGAACGCGGGACCTTCTGCGTTGATGCCTTGTTGTGCGTATTGATTCGCCCGGTGGGAAAGATCCGCGGCCGCAAAGAACGCAATTCGACGTGTATCGTCATGGATCACCTGCATCACTTCTTGTCCAAACTTCGCATGCTCTTCATTCGGTAGACCGGAAATGCTGAGCGGAACGATCTTCATCGTAGGAAGATGGCTGAGGAGAAACGAAAGCGAGATTGTCATCCCATAGTCCAATTTCTCTTCGCTCATGAGAGAGAACGGGATGTTGGTCTGGCGCATGTGGCGATGGAGTCGGTCAATGAAAAGCGAATCGCCTTTTGCCTGGACCGTGGTTCCATGATCACCAAATTCCTTGAGGTTGCCCGTGTAGCTTGGGGCGATATTGCAGCTGAAGCCATCCGGGTAGTAGGCCGCGTGCGAAGAGATTAGGACGAGCGTATCAGGCTTCGTGGCATACAAATGTTCCTCAAGCGTTCGATAGGCGTCGAGCGTATGAGTCAGTGACTCACGATGTTCTTTTCCAATGGTTGGAATGAGGAGGGGCGAATGGGGAGCGATAGCGGAGAACACGAGCATAGAAGGGGGTTAAAGCGAAGGAGAAATACTCGCTGCGGCGAGTTCGGGGAGTTCGATGGGGGCGTGTGGCTGAAGGAGCATTCCAATCGGGTAGGTCTCAAGTAGGCGGTCTGGTAGCACGACGACGTTCTTCCATTGATAGCCAAGCTCTAGGAAGTCCGCTTCGCTCGTGATGGGTCGGCGCTGACCATCTTCGATGACGTAGACAGAGGCGGACTTTTTTCCTCGGATGAGTTCTCCGTTCTGGAGGCCGTAGGCGGTCCCTTCTTTGACGGCAGCCACCTGTTTCGCGGTCCAAGTCTTTGCTGGTCTTCCCCGGAAGTAGAGGTTCAGGAAGGAGATATCAGGAATGCGCTGGCGGACATTGTTTTCGATGTACCAGTAGACCTTTGATGGATCCTTCACGAGCAAGCCTGTCGGATAGGTCGTCGAAGTCGTGATGTCGACTCCGTCCGTGTAGCCCTGTAAGTCGGCTGCAACCACCTCGATCAGCTCATCTTCATTGAAGCCAAACCTCTCGAAGGCCTTCGGTTGGATAAGACGCTTCGTTGTTCCAACAAGAAGATAGCGTTCTCCTTCTGCAAGTTGCACGAGTGAGTAGTTTGGAAAGTTTACGGGCGAACCAAGACGATAGCTGCTCAGTCGACTATCATCCGTCAGGACGATTTTACTCGTATCGACTAAAGAAGCGGCGACGGCTCCGTTTTTAATCGGACGTCGTTCGCCGTTTCGTAGCAAATATAAATCACCAGATGTTTTTCCACGCACAATTGTTCCCTCAGGGAAGCGGAGGGCAAACCAACGCTGCCAAATTTTCCAGAGATTAAAATTGCCCGCAATGTGAGGGGTGTAGCTATACAGCATGGCCGTCGCATTGTTGACTGGCGTCACGCTTTTTCCGCTGATCGTCACTGTCTTGCCTGGCGCTTGACCCGCAATGGTCGTGCCGCGTGAAAGAATCTGGAGTAAGTATTTTTCTCGATGCTGTTTGGCGGCCCATTCGACCTGGCTCGCGAATCCGCGAAACTCTTGAAGTCGAGGATCATTCATCGAGCAGTTATCACAGATCGCATACCCCGTCGCCCAATCGAGCTGCTTTTGGCTTGGGCTTGGATCATCGACTAAGCTCTGTTCTTTTTGGAGCAGAGCGAGGAGGTAGTGCGGATTCATCTGGTACGTCGTGGCAACACGCCAAATAATTTCTGCAGCAGATCGTTCAACGCCGTCGATATCGCGTGTGCGGTATTTTGCGAGACTTCCGGGACGAGATTGAAGAAACGTTTGAACATCCTGTAAGGCCAGACCGCCTAATCCAAAAATATCACGATCGTCCAAGACGTAGTTCGGGTTAAAGGTGGGACTCGCGTTACTTTCCCAGACATCCATCAGTTCTGGGGGTGTTTGGGCAAATACTGCCGCGGGCGAAGCATAAAAAAGGCTCTGAGCAACCAAAAAACCAGCGAGGAAGCGTTTTCCTGGGGCGAGCGTGGCAAACAAAGATCGCATGGCTAAAATGGTACCTCACCGTCCAGCCGCGTGCTAGCATAGACCAAGAGTCATTGCCGCTATGTCCCGTTTCTCTTTTTTTGGATTACCACTGACGGTTGCGCTCCTCTGGGGGGCGTTATTTGCGAGTTCGCTCGTTTTGCCGAGTGTAAATACGGAGATATTCGCTTCGCCCGATGAAACAGCTGTAGCGGTTTCGCTGACACGCATCGCGAAAACAGGGAGTGGAACGGTGGATGAACCGCTCGCGCCCGCCTTCCCGTGGCTGCATCCTCGCAGTTATGTCGCGACCGGAGAAACGATCGCACCGGTCGGATTTCTCGGTTGGCCATGGTGGTTGGCGCAGCTTCATCGCGTTCTCCCGCTCATTCCGCTCGTCTGGCTTGCGAGTCTGTTGGCCGCGTCGGGGGTGATCCCTTGGTATTTTTTGCTTCGGACTCGATTTGGGGCGGCGGCGGCTTGGTGGGGAACGGCTCTGGCTTGGACCTTCCCGCCGGTTTCGCTGTACGTGAATCGTTCCTTCTTTAGCCACCTCCCACAATATTCCGCGGCCTTGTGGGCGCTCTTGGTGCTTGTCACTCTTTTGCGTACGCATCAGCCAAGCACTCGACGAAAGGTACTGATGCAGATCGGAGCAGGGGTGCTTATGGGGATCTCCCTTTCGTTTCGTCCGGTTGAAGCGCTCTGGCTCTTGCCGTTGATTGGGCTCGTCTACGTTTCTTTCGGGACGATTCCTTGGAGGAAGCAGGGGATGGTCTTGGTTGGAATGCTCCTGGGATTGCTCCCACTCTTTATTGTTCAAGCGCAAACCTACGGGAGCTGGTTTCAAGTGGGCTATTGGGTGCAGTCGAATACCGATCCGACCGCGGTCACGATTCCGCAACAGATATCGGCTGTTGTGCGACCCTGGTATTACGCCATCGCTCCCTACGGTCTTCATCCGAGGAATGTATTGTGGAATGTTCAGTCCTTTTTCTTGAATTTTTTGTGGCCGTGGGTGGTGGTATTAGGGCTGGGGGGAGTTGTGTTGGCGGTCCTGCAGCGACAAGCGGCTCCTCTGCGTTCGATGCGCCAGTTGTTCCTACAGGCAAAGCAAACTCTCTTCGCTCATGCTCCTGCTCTTCTGATTGGTAGCTTTGTGTTTAGCTGGCTACTCCTCGTCTACGGGAGCGGGCTCTATACCGATCATGTTCGTTTTGGGGCCATCACCGTCGCGAATTCGTTTCTGCGCTATACGCTTCCCTTCGGATTTTTCTTTGCGTGGTGCATGGCCTCAGTCTATGCGCGCGTGTCTACAAAGGCGCCAAGTTTTCGAATGATCTTCGTGACGATTGCCCTGATCCTCGTTGGTCTAGGTGTCCACAGCGCTTTTACCCGCGATGAAGAAGGGATCCTCGCGACGCGTCGGGAGCTGATTCGGTACGCGACGATCCGTGAAGCCGCACGAACCGCTTTTCAGCCGACGGACGTCATTCTGTCTGAGCGCTCCGATAAGATTTTCTTTCCGGTGTTGCGCGCGATGAGTCCGATGCCGAGTCCTGAGCAAGTGCGCGCCCTGTCCTCTGTGTCGACCTCAACTGGACTGGGACTCTTTAGTCGACCCTTGTCATTCAGTGACCGAGACGCTTGGCGGAAAATGGGGTACGATGTCCGTGAATTGCAGGCCTTCGATCGTGAGCGCTTGTACCGTTTGACCCCTTTCCTCCGATGAGTAAACGCCTCCCCCCTGTTCTTTCTGGACTGCTCCTCGTGCCTTGGCTCGTTGCATTCTTGGCCGTGTGCATTTTGGTGTTGAAACATATTCCTCCTAGTGGTGTCTGGCAGCACTCGCTGATTTTGGATGGGACGTCTCCTTGGCTCGCGACATTCTTGCCTTCAGAGCGCGTGACGCGTCCGTTTCAGCAAAGCGATGGAACGACCGTGCAACGAATCTTGGCTGAACCTGTGTATGCCTCAGCTCGTGTACCGATTGTGGCCGATTCAGCTGAACTCGCGCTTGAAGCAAAAGTCACACGTCAACCTCTGATTGAGTTAGGGGGAAGTCAGGATTTACTCGGCTCGACCGAGACGACGCCCGTCTGGAGCGAGGTGCTTGCGCGTGGGTGGCGACGAGTGGAACACGAAACGCTGACGGGCTATGTCCGCGAAGGCTTGCCGGACGATCGTCTCTGGCTTGCGCCGCCTGAGCGCGTGCTGTTGTGGCATGCGTCCACCACGCTGCGTGAAGTGACGGATCTCCCAAGTATCGAGCGCAGTGTCTCGTTATCGCTTCGTGGGTCGCATGATGTGTATTTTCAGCCGACGAGCGGGACGAACAAGTTTATCGTACGTGTTCAAGACATGAATCGCGTCGCGACGGGCGGAAATTCGCTCGCCCTGCGTCTGTTACTGGGCGATGAAGTCTTGTGGACGAACGTGCTGACGTTGCCTGCGCGCGCAAACGACGCGCCCAGTTCTGTGTTTGAGAAAACGATCCAATTCACCACCCTCAAGCCGGGGGTCTATCGTCTCGCGTTGTCAGCAGATGATGATGTGTTTTTACGAGGGATTACTACCAATGTTCGCCATTGGGTGATTGGTCCGCGTTTGTATGTGGGAGACCAGACCGGTTACGCTACAACGACCTACTCGCTGCATGCCTGGACAAATTCCCAGCATATTACAGCCGAGACACGACATCGCGAAGGATTGCAGCCGGTCCATCTTGGAAATGCGGTCGTAGATGTCGGCCAAACACATTCTGTCCATCGCTTATCCCGAATGCCGAGTGAACGGACGGGGGATTTGGTAATCGACGCACCGCAGGGCGATATCCTCATCTACGGTGATGGGTTCTTCGCCTTTGAGCCCGAAGCGCTCTTCTTGCCAAAGCCTCGCCGTTTGACCGATCAGTCGAATCCGGTGGAAGAGGGGATTGAGGTCATACAAACCTCGTACAGGCCTCCACAGGTCCTCCCAGATGGGTGGCTACGTCTTTCGGCGCAGGTTCCGCTCCTGCAGGATATCGATCGAGTTCGTTGGACGTTGGGCTTGCCCGGAATCACGACCCGTCAGGGAGCGGTTGATATTCGTCGCGCTGAAGTCACCTACCGCAGAAACGCAGCCGCCAGCTGGCGAGATTGGATTAAACTTGGTCGTCGTGAACTCGCCGCCGCTTGGCATCGTCTATGAAGTCTTTTTTTCTCTCAGTCTCACGCCAGCTGATGTGGCACATCTGCCACGCGCTTGCATTGCTTCTCGGCATCCTCGTGATCTTTGAGCGCTTGGTTCCGGGTGCGGTTTTGGGTCACGCACCACTGTTTGTTGCTGTGCCGCTCTTGATTTTGTGTATGACGTTTCATCCGGCTGCTCGGAAGCCAGCACGTTGGTGGCTGCTGATTGACCTCTGGGTGATCGCGGCGCTATGCGTTGGACGTATCTCGCTGCAGCTCGCCCCCGACGCTCCGCTTGCTTGGATTGTGGGAGGGTTTGCGACCGCTCTGGTTTTCGCCTTCCTTTGGATTTTTTCTCATGACTTTGACCCTGATTCCTCGCGTGAGCTAGATTAGCTACCTATGTCTGATTCCTGCTTGTTCTGTCGAATTGTGGACGGATCCGTTCCCGCAACCCGTGTCTATGAAGATGAGACATCGATCGCGTTTCTCGATCTCTATCCTGTGACACCGGGTCATCTTCTGGTTATCCCGCGTAAGCATTCGATCGCGTTGCATGATGCAGAGCCGGAAACATTGTCGAATCTGTTGCCTTCGATTCAGCGTGTTGCGAGAGGTTTGTGTCAGGCACTTCAGGTCGAAGGCTTCAACCTCAAACAAAATAACGGCAGTGTCGCCGGTCAAGTTATTCCGCACTTACATTTTCATCTCATCCCACGTCGAACAGAGGACGGATTGAAGCATTGGCCGTCGAGCGCATCCGATGCAGCTGATCGGGAGGTCTTGGCCGCGCGTATCGCCGCTTCTATCCACGCTACATCCCTGGAAGCTTAAAGATTCCCCGATCCTTTCCACGCGTTCCGACCGCAAAAATGTCGGTTCCTTGAAGAGCGATATCGTAGACCTCATCAAATATCCCTAACTGAATCGGGCGTGGGTCCTGGCCGTTGTCGAGGGTTAGGGCAAATACACTTTGCGCATCTGCTACGTAGAGTACGCCGCCGTCTTCATTCCAGACGGCGTTTCGAATAGGTGTGCTTTGACGCCAAATGACGCGCACAGGTTTATCTGGGCTCCACAAGCTGATCTCGTGTTCGTTCACAAATGCTGCTTGTGGATTTTTTGTATCTGGACTCCAGCGTGGGTGGTCACCTTCGGCGCGCATCGCATCCGGGAGGCCTCCTAAACGTAAACGAATACCGAGCCAACGAGGGCCATCGGACAAGAATAGGTACGGGCGATGCCATTCCGTAATCGACCAGAGCCCATTTGGGAGGGAGAAGAGTCGTCCCAAGAATGAGCTATCAGAGAGCAATAACTGACCTGTTGTCGTCGTCGTGCGTAGCTCGATTGAGCCACTTTGTTCGAGGGTATCGCTCGCGAGGACGGTACGTTCAATCTTGCCGGTGTCGGCATCAACGGTCAGCGTGCTTCGCCCACTCACCCCAATGAGTTCCGTTCCTGACCAGTGGTAGCGTCCTTCGGGAAGGGCTTCCGCGCTGGTGCGAGCGCGCGCCGCTTTTACGAGCCAGCTTTTAGAAACACCCATTGACCCTCCTAAGAGGACTGCTTCTCCATCGGCTCGCCAGTGCAAGGGGAGTGTCGCGATCGAGGAAGAAGGGAGAGAGATCGGGACAAAGTTTGCGCTCTGGGTTGAGCTCCACCAAGCAAGCTGCGTCCCCTTGTCCGTTGCTTGAAAGGCAAGGAGTCGTTCTCGTGCAGGATCATTCGCTAACCGGATATAGTCTCCCGCAGAAACAAGGAGCGGCTCACCTTGTCGCCAAAGACGAATATGGTCGGTAAAGGCCACTCGTTCAGCGCGTACAAAAATATCCTGTTGCCAGGAGCCGTACTCGGGCTTCGTGACAAGCACGCTGTGCCAGCCAGGCGTGATCTGTTGAAATGTGACCGGAGTCTTCTCGCCCGTATCTCTTCCATCGATCACGACACTGCCTCCGCTGGGCGTTGAATCGACGATCAGCGTTCCGTTTCGTTCCACAGCGCCTTTCTTAAAATTATAGCGATACCCGGACGTGTAAAAGACGAGCAGCGGCGCCGTTATAAAAAAGATCACGACGTACATCCAGGGGAGGATTCGTCGGATGAGAGGCGGTTTGTACGAATGTGTGCTCGACATGTAATTGTCTAAACGATACACTCATCACGTTTCGGTCGACAAGCGACAGGGCTTCGAGCAAGGGATTTATTCGCTTATATTGGTTCACTTTTGCTATGGATTTGATCATTCAGGGGGGTCAGAAGTTAGAGGGGAAAATCGCCGTCAACGGCTCTAAAAACGCAGCGGGTCCACTCATTGCCGCGTCCGTACTTGTGAAAGGCAAGATGCAGTTCGCGAACGTTCCGCGTCTTACGGACGTATTGAAACTCTTGGAAATTTTAGAAGGGATGGGCGCGAAGATCGAATGGACCGACGAACATGCGCTCACGATCGATACCAAGGACATGGATCCTTCAAAGCTCGACCGAAAGCGCATGAAGAGCATGCGCTATTCGATTCTTCTCCTGGGTCCGATGCTCGCCCGTTTCCGCAAAGTGGTCGTTCCCGAACCGGGAGGCTGCAACATCGGGAACCGTCCAATTGAAACGCACTTGTTCGCTCTCTCCTCATTAGGAGCAAAGAGTGAACGTGATATCGATGGGACGCTCTATCTGGAGGCAGAGAAGTTGAAAGGGTCCTATGTGATTTTGCCAGAGTTCAGTGTGACCGCCACGGAAACCTTGATCATGGCGGCAGCAGTGGCAACCGGAACAACCTCGATTCGGTTAGCGGCAGCCGAGCCGCATGTACAGGAGCTGTGTGAGTTCTTGAACCTGTGTGGCGCAAAGATTAGTGGTCTTGGAACACATGACCTTGAAATCCAAGGGGTAAAGACGCTGCATGCTCCAAAAACCGTTTGGTCGGTGATGCCGGATATGATCGAAATGGGGACCTTCGCAGCTGCGGCAGCCGTCACACGCGGAACGCTCGACATTGGTCCCGTCATCCCTTCACATTTGGATGCGACGCGCTCGTTACTTCGACGCATCGGGGTTCAGGAAGAAATCAAAAAGAATCGTTGGCATGTACAGGGGGTTGCACATATGAAGGCGTTCAAGTTGCAAGCGATGATTTTTCCAGGCTTTCCAACCGATTTACAAGCGCTCTTCGGGCTGATTGCGACGCAGTGTCACGGAACGAGTCTTATTCAAGAGCCGCTCTATGAATCCCGTCTCGGGTATCTGAATGAGCTCGCCAAGATGGGAGCGAACGTCGTGATCGCCGATCCGCATCGTGCGGTCGTCAGTGGACCGACTCCTCTCTATGGAACAGAGATCCGTAGTCTAGACCTTCGCGCAGGGGCAACCATGATTCTGGCGGGCTTGATTGCAGAAGGAGAAACGATTATCCACGATGCAGAAATTATCGCGCGCGGATATGAAAATCTCGACGAACGTTTGCGTGGTGTTGGAGCAGAGATCGGCCCTATTCTATGAATGAACTTTCGCCGTCACATCGATCCAGAAAAATAATCGCGTCCTTCTTGTTGTTGGGCGTAGGATTTTTGGGAGGTCGCTTCACGCAAGTTGGGCGAGCGGGCGAGAGCGCAAGCTTTCCCTGGCAGCAGACGACGAGCTCGGTTTCGGTGCGCGGGGTTGGTCAGGCCATGCCAGGCAATGTAACAGCGGAGGATATCGAATTCCGCCGTTTTTGGGATCTATGGCGTTTGCTGAAAACAAAGTACTATCGTCAACCCGTTCCTGATCAGCAGCTCTTTTACGGAGCGATGGAGGGTCTTGCGAAAGGAGTGGGGGACGACTATACAACCTACTTCCCTCCCGAGGATGCGAAAGAATTTGAATCATCCCTACAAGGAGAATTTCAAGGGATTGGCGCGGAGATTGGAATTAAGGAAGAGCAGCTTCAGATCATTGCTCCGCTCCCAGATACTCCCGCTGAACGGGCGGGGTTGATGCCGGGTGATGCGATTCTGAAAATCGATGACAAAGAAACGACCGGGATGAGCGTGGAAGAAGCGGTAAAACTCATCCGGGGAGAGCGTGGGACAAAGGTTACGTTAAGCATTTTTCGATTAAGTCAGAAAAAACCCCCCTTTGACGTTTCCATCCAGCGTGACATAATCCAGGTTAAGAGCGTCACTTGGGAGATGGCGACCGGGTCAAAGCGGATTGCGATCGTTGAGATCAGTAATTTTAGCCAAGATACAACCAGCTCGTTCCGTGATGCTGTCCGAGAGATTTTGGCGAAAGATCCACAAGGATTGATCATCGATCTCCGAAACAATCCAGGAGGGTACCTTGAAAGTGCGGTTGATATTGCGTCGGAGTGGGTAGGGAAAGAGATCGTCGTGAAAGAACGTCGCCAAGGAAAGATTATTGAAGAGATGCGCGGCGAGATGCCTGCACGTCTGCATCAGATTCCTACGATTGTTCTGGTAAACCAAGGCTCAGCCAGTGCGTCTGAGATTGTTGCCGGTGCGCTGCAAGATGGGGGATTCGCTCGTCTTGTAGGAATGAAGACGTTTGGAAAGGGGTCTGTGCAAGAGTACGAGCCACTTCCAGACGGTTCTGCCGTAAAGATTACCGTTGCTGAGTGGGTGACGCCGAAGGATCGAACGATTCAAAAAATTGGATTAGAACCAGATGTGTCCGTTGACCGGACCGCCGAAGATTATGAAGCCAAACGCGACCCACAACTCGAACGAGCCTTGGAGCTTCTTACCAACCCGTCGCATTCAACGACGACCGTCGGGGTCCCCACCACGACGAACCGGAACTGAAGCCAGTCTCCCTTTTCAAGCCGTCACTTCTGCCGGTGGAATTATCTTTCGCCGACGAGAAGGTCGGGTCGAGGTCTTCTTCGTGAAGAATGCGACCGGACGTTGGACCTTTCCGAAAGGAAAGCAGCAAGCCCCAGAAACCCTGGTTGAAGCAGCTATTCGAGAAATCCAAGAAGAAACAGGTCTCACCGGTTTGCGCTATATCGCCCCGATCGGGAGTACGATGTTTCGTTTTCGCCAAGAAGGGGTGCTGATTCGCAAAACAGTGCATTATTTCTTGTTTGAAGCACCCGCGGATGCAAAGGAGCATATGACGGGTCTTGAAGGAGGGATGTGGGAGGCCGCTTGGGTTCCATTGGAACGCGTCTTCGACGTGAGCAGTTATCGGAACTTGGATCGTTTACTCGCTCGTTCGCTCCGTATGATTGGTCAACAAGCGAACCTTGTAGGAACTAAGGAGGGTTCTAATCCGTTGTCCACATAGAATAGATCTAAAACAAGCGAAATTTTTTGGTTCCTATCTAGACGGTTATTTGGGGAGCGCATACACTGGTTCGTATGCGTTCATCGTTTTTTGTTCTTTTGTCACTCATGGTGACGTTTGGAATTGCGGCGCTCTTAGGTGAGCAGGCGCAAGCACAGGTTGCAGATGCGGGGACAGGAGTCTCTTCGATCGTGGATCTGCTTCCATCTGCGCCCACCGAGCGCACATTTTTCCGTATGGCGGATGGGCGCTGGTATGACCCACGTTCTGGGTACAGCGCCGCCACCGAGCGAGCCTTGCGAGATTTGATCAACCCACCGGCTATTGTTGCGTCAGCGTCTGAAGTTGTCGCTGTACCGGTTCCTCCGCCCCCTGTATTTTTTCAGATGGCGGATGGGCGCTGGTATGATCCTCGTTCTGGGTTGAGTGCCGCTTCTGAACAAGCGCTCCGTGATTTGATTAATCCTCCCACCCCTTCTCTTGGTGTCGCATCCGCACCGCTCCAAGAGTTCCCTCTCGTTCAGGCGATTCGTCGTGGACAAGCCTTGTTGCGTGAACAGTTGGTGCAATCAGATCAGCTCTTAGCAACAAAACCAGACTGGGCACCGGTTGTGTTGGCGGTTTGGCGGTCGGCGACGAATCAAATTGATCTGATTAATATTGAAAAGCGTGGCACAGAAGTACGCGGCACCGATCCACGAATTTCAGAAGCGGATGTGTTGTTGTCACGTCAGCTGCAGAGTCAGTATAAGCTCGCCTCTGACAGTGACGTCGTCGTTGCGATTCGCTATCCGCTGTATCGTGAGGTGACCGTTGCGAAGAAAACGAAATACCAACGAGAAGATGTAGTTTATTCCCCATATTCACCGATGCTCAATACGGAGGAGATGGTACGTTTTGGGCATGCGTGGTTAGACGCAGAATTTCAGCGCATTGCAGATGATCTTCGCGCGCGAGGCGTTCGTTCGCGCTTTGATCCCTCCAAGTCCTTAGCGGACATGCTTTCGCCTGAAGTGGCGCGCGCTATTTTAGTCATTGAGCATACGGATGAAACGTCGCTTGAACGTGATGCAGCCGCTACATACGCGAAGATGTTGGTGACCGTTGCGGCTAACGCGACGACTTCGTATGCCTACAGTGATTCGCATGTTGGAGCACAAGGGTTCGCGCAGTTCATGCCATCAACCTACACGTTGGTAGCGAAAGATAAGGCGCTAGGGTTGCCAGCAGAGGTTCAAGCTGGAACACGTTCCTTTGAGACGGCGATCAAGGCGCAGTTGGTGTATCTCGATCGCTTGTGGTCCGTCATGCCAGAGACGGCAAAATCACTCCTTTCAACCAATCCAGACCGCGCAGCGGAGTTTGTAGTAGCAGCCTATAACGGGGGGGAAGGGCGTATCCAAAAAGCGTCAGCAGTGTGGGGCGAGGAGTGGGCGACGCCAGATAAAGCGGAATTGAAAAAAGCACAAGCGAAAGTGAATGCAGCTAGTGCAGAGGTGAAAAAAGCAAAAAAAGCCGTGACGGCTGCCAAGGCAGGAGTGGCTAAGACGCAGGCAAACGCTGCGTTAAAGAAGGCGAATACGGCATTAGCGAACGCACAAGCCGTATTAAATAAGATGGAGTCAGGAACTCTCAGAGATGAAACCATCGGCTACGTGGCAAAATTCAAAAATGCCCTGAAAGGGATTCGTTTGGTGAAGGCTTCGATTGAAGGGAGTCGCACCGTAAACATGGCGAGCGCTCCTACGAACACAACAACGACAACGTTTTAACTAGCCAAGCGCGTTTTTACTTGTTCGATGATGGTTTTTTGAAGTTGTGTATGGGGGAACATGCCAGCGACATTGAAGGTCGCTATCTCGCGTGTACCGGTTGCTTGAAATGGACGGGCGATTTCAACGGCGGAATGTGAGCCGAGCGCATGTAGGCGTCCGTGTAAGCTGTCGGCGCGGTGGAAGAAAATCAAAATAGCTTTCGCTTCTGGCGCGTAGCGGATCAGTTCTTCAACGACGCCGTCGGTCGCGTCGATATCTCCATTGGCCTCATGCAAGTCTGTCTCGGTGAGGTAGGTCCAAACGAGACCATTGGTTGTATCCGTTTCCAAACGAGACAGCGCAGCTCCCCACAAGCGCAATGACGCGACGGAGCGAGT
>CAZRJW010000008.1:38978-48042 GCA_964600845.1 uncultured Gammaproteobacteria bacterium
TGAGCGAGCGCACAGGCACTCGCCACCTCATCGAGCGATGGGTGTTCACAGGTGGTGATCAAGGTCTGGCGAGATCGTTTGAGGAGCTCAACCGCTTGTTCTTCCATGGTACGTGCCATGTGTGATTGATCCGAAAAATCATCTAATCGGATGAGGTAGCATACGAATCGCTAGGGTCTGAGTCAAGTTATTTTGTGCATATTTGTAAGGGTCTTGCCTAGCATTTTTTAACCAGCTTTCGTACACTCAGGGCTAACTATGCAGAACTCCCAAGATTTCCCCAAAAACTACACCTCTCAAGCTGTTGAGGAGGGACTATACAAACGCTGGGAGGAATCTGGGGTCTTTAACCCGGATTCATTGCCTGATCGCAATAAAACGGGCGAACCATACTGCATTATGATGCCGCCGCCCAACCGCACGGGAACCCTCCATATGGGCCATGCGACCATGCTTGCGGTCCAAGATGTGCTCATTCGGTTCCATCGTTTGCGTGGACGAAAAACGTGGTGGATTCCAGGGACGGATCACGCGGCAATTTCGACGCAGGTAAAGGTCGAGCAGGTTTTGATCAAGGAAGGGATGAAGGATCCACGTCGAGAATTAGGGCGCGAAGGGTTCTTGGAGAAGGTCCGAGAATTTGCAGAGAAATCTGCGAACACCATCCGTCATCAAACACGCATGATGGGATCTTCGTGTGATTGGTCGAACGAGCGCTATACCTTGGATGAGCCACGAAATCGTGCCGTGAATGAAGTCTTCAAACTCATGTTTGAAGATGGGATTATTGAGCGTGGGTATCGGATCGTAAACTGGGACCCACAATTTCAAACAACGTTATCTGATGATGAGGTGTTGGCGAAGCCCGTAAAAGGCAAGCTCTATACCTTTAAATATGACGCCGATTTTCCGATCGTGATTTCCACGACACGTCCGGAAACAAAGTTTGGAGATACGGCGGTCGCGGTGCATCCAGAAGACGAACGCTACAAGCAGTATGTTGGAAAAGTCTTCACGCCCGTTTTTTGTGGGAAGCAGCTGGAGATTAAAATCGTCGCAGATACCTGCGTTGATCCGGCCTTTGGAACGGGGGCTCTTGGGGTAACGCCCGCACATGCCGTGATCGATGAAGAGATTGCACAGCGTCACGCCCTTCAAGCGATTCAGGTGATTGGGATGGATGGGTGTCTTCTGCCAGTGGTAGGGGAGGCATTCGTTGGAAAAACAATTACGGAAGCACGAGAGCTTATCGAGCAGCAGCTTCAGGCTTCCGGTCTTTTGGTAAGCGTCGAAGAGATCGATCAAAATCTTCCGATCGCAGAACGCGGCGGGGCACCGGTCGAACAGCTCCCGATGCGCCAGTGGTTTGTCCGCGTGAACAAGCCGTTTACGCTTCGTCAGGATACGCTCGGCCGTTGGAAGAAAGGCGAGAAGGCGACCTTGAAAGAGCTCATGCAGCATTCGGTGCAGTCAGGACAAACAAAAATCGTTCCGGACCGTTTCTTCAAAACCTACTTCCACTGGATCGATAACCTCCGTGATTGGTGTATTTCCCGTCAGATTTGGTTCGGGCATCGCATTCCGGTCTGGTATCGGGATGCAGAAATGAGATATGGCGAGACTTCTCCCGGTGAAGGTTGGACGCAAGATCCAGATACCCTCGATACCTGGTTTTCCTCTGGTATGTGGACGTTCTCGGCGCTTGGGTGGCCAAACGCGGAAGAATGGGAAAAGAATAAAGTATTCCACCCAACCTCGGTGCTTGAAACAGGCTACGATATTATTTTCTTTTGGGTCGCGCGCATGATTCTCATGTCGACCTATGTGTTGGGTGAAGTCCCATTTAAGGACGTGTATCTCCACGGCTTGGTTCGTGATGAGCAGGGTCGAAAGATGTCGAAATCCCTTGGAAATGTGCTTGATCCGCTCGAAGTAATTCCAAAATATGGAACGGATGCAGTCCGCTTGTCGCTTCTCATGGGAACAACGCCAGGCCAAGACGTGAAGTTGTCTGAGGCCAAGATCGAAGGGTTGAAGTTGTTCGCCAACAAACTTTGGAACATCTCACGTTTCTGCGTGATGCAGATGGAAGATGAAACAGTCTCTCCAGAAACGCTGGCGGACCAGTGGTTGAAAACCCGTTTAGCCGGAACGGTTGCTTCTGTGACAAAGAAGATTGAGACGTACCAATTCTCGTCTGCAGCGGAAGAGCTCCGTGACTTCACCTGGTCTGAACTTGCGGACTGGTATTTGGAGATCTCAAAAGTTGAAAAAGGCAAGGCAGCGATTTTGCGAGAAACCTTGAAAACAATCCTGATTCTCTGGCATCCGTTCATGCCGTTCGTGACCGAAGAAATTTGGCGCTTAGCGGGCTATGAGGGTTTGCTTGCGCTTGCTGAATGGCCCATGCAGCCGGTCGTGGCCGGTGAGCAGGGTGTGCTCGAGGCATTTACGTCTCTTCAGGCGATCGTGACGGATATTCGACGTGTACGTGCGGAGCAGGGCGTTGAAGCGGGCAAGCAGCTGGAATGTGTGATCAAAGCGTCTCCTGCTCAGCGACTCATGATCGATGCGAACGCAGAGTGGCTGAAGCGCTTAGCAGGCTTGAACGCGCTTCTCTGCGGAGAAGGGGTCCCAGAAGGCTGGGAGACCTATGCCTCCGGGCAGATGGTGATTGCGCTGAACCTCGATGCGGCGATTGATCATGAAGCGGAGCGTGAAAAGGCAACGAGGGAGTTGGTGGCGGTTGAAGCCTATATCGTTTCCCTAGACCAAAAACTCGCAAACCAAGAATTCACCTCAAAAGCGCCTGCGAAAGTGATCGACGAGATGAAAAAGAAGCAAGAAGAGGCGAAGGCAAAGCGTGAAGTACTGCTGAAAAAGATCTAAGTAAACCTTCCCTACCTATGACGCGCCAACGCATTGTCGGAATACTGATCATCGCGATATCGGTAGTGCTTATTGTCGTGATAGGTGGAAAATTACGCGACCAGAAATCGGTTAACGAGCTTCCGGCTCAAATTCAAGGAGCTGTTTCCAGAGAGCTGCCTGGGATCAAGCTAAAGCCATCACGCATTACCTCGAGTACTGTTCCTGGATGGGATGTGTATACAAGTGAGCAACTAGGAATCCAGATTGAAATTCCTTCAAACTGGGATAGACGAGAATACTATACGGGTTTGAAACCAGATGAGGTTGTTTCGGTTGCGTTTGATCCAGTGAAGGTTGTGACGCAATTAGAATACCAGACATTTGATCAGTCGGCGGGCCGCGTGCACATTCGCCGTGAGTCGCCCTATGCATGGGCTTCTGTTATAGGGCTAACACAATCAAGAAAAATTGGCCCAG
This sequence comes from uncultured Gammaproteobacteria bacterium, assembly GCA_964600845.1. Classification (GTDB taxonomy): domain Bacteria; phylum Patescibacteriota; class Patescibacteriia; order 2-12-FULL-60-25; family 2-12-FULL-60-25; genus JAGOTP01. Next base: position 42,327 of record CAZRJW010000008.1, read on the forward strand.
AGCAGATCCTGGTGAAGTATTCAGAATCTGACCCAACGATACCCGCTCCAAATCCTGCCTGGGTTGGTTTGGCTTCAGAAAACTACTTCAGCACCTCAAATACCGTTCCGTTTTCTATCGAGTTCGTGTATCCGGCGATCGAGCGTCAGGATGCGAAGAAGCAACAGGTTTTTGAGAAAATTCTAGAATCGGTCCGGTCTGTCCCTCTTCCTATTTACGGCCGAGATCCGTAAGATACGCCGGTATGTCTATGCCCACGCTCGACCCCCAAAAACTCGAATGGTTTTTGAATCATGGAATTGAAGAGGTGCTCCCCTCGAAGGAGGCGCTGCGCACGAAGCTCCTGTCAGGTGACCGGATTCGTGTCTATTTGGGTGTCGATCCATCCGGACCCACCATGCATATCGGGCATGCAATCGCGCTTCAGAAGCTGGCTGAACTTCAGGAGCTTGGCCATGAAGTGATCTTGTTGTTGGGAGATTTTACCGCCATGATCGGCGATCCAACGGATAAGTTGGCTACGCGTAAACAGCTGACCAAAGAACAGGTCCAAGAAAACTTGATTGCCTATAAAGAGCAGGCGGGACGTTTTTTGAACTTCGGGGGAGATAACCCGGTTCAGATTAAATTCAACAATGATTGGTTAGGGAAGATGTCGTTTGTTGATGTGATCGAACTCGCTGCGCATTTCACGGTGCAGCAGATGTTGGAACGCGATATGTTTGAAAAGCGCATTGCGGAGGGCAAGCCGGTCCACCTCCACGAATTTTTGTACCCTCTCATGCAGGGCTATGATTCCGTCGCGATGGATGTGGATCTCGAGGTCGGTGGAAATGACCAAACCTTCAACATGTTGGCCGGTCGTACGTTGCTGAAAGCGATTAAAGGGAAGGAAAAATTTGTGATGCGCTGTCGTTTGTTAACCGATCCAACGGGAAAGAAAATGGGCAAATCAGAAGGAAACATGATTTCACTCATGGATGATCCGATCGACGCCTACGGTAAGTTGATGAGTTGGCCAGACAGCATGATCATTTCCGGATTTGAAACGTTAACGAATCTTTCCAAGGAGGAAATTGCGGTCCGAAAACAGAAGATGGAAGTGGGCGAGAATCCGATCACCTTAAAACGGGAATTGGCAGAGCTTGTGATTGGCTGGGCCTTTAGTCCAGAGGCGGCGAAGCAGGCGGCGGAACACTTCACGCGTGTCCACCAGCAAGGAGAACGCCCAGAAGAGATGGCGGAACTTGAACTGACGGAAGTGGAGCTCCCGATTCTCGACCTCTTGGTTCGTGGAGGGCTCGTGACCTCAAAAGGAGAAGCGCGGCGCCAAGTTGAGCAGAAAGCGGTACACGTGGATGACGTCGTGATTGAAGATATCAACACGGTCATCGCTCTTCGTGATGGAATGGTGGTGCAGAAAGGCAAGCGTCACTTCGTAAAGATCGTGAAGAAATAATATAGTATGAACGTGAATTACGCTTGGGGAGAATGGACGCATGCGCTCGCAGAACGGATCAGCACGATTGTCGGTGCCCCCGTTGAGGCGCGTGAAGTAACGCGTCCTCAAGACGAGAACTGGGGCGACCTTTCGTTTGCTTGCTTCAAGTATGCGAAAGCGATGGGAAAGAATCCGGCGGAACTCGCGCTCTTGGTGGCTGAACAGCTGACAAGTGCCCTTCCTTGGGTTGAAACGGCGGTAGCCATGGGTCCGTATGTCAACATTAGATTAGTCACGTCCCTGGCGGTCGAGCGAGTGATTCAAGACGTAGAGATGGATCACGCAAGCTACGGTTTCACGCAACCAGCGGTGGAAAAGCCCGTCATTTTTGAGTACGCCAATCCGAATACCCATAAAGAAATCCACATTGGGCATCTGCGAAATTTCACGTTGGGGGCAGCGACGGTCCGCGTGATGAAGGCGGCAGGTCGAGCAGTTGTGCCGGTGAGTTACGTGAATGATGTGGGGACAAACGTAGGAAAATGTTTGTGGCAGTTGGTTCGCACGCAGGGCTATTCGGTGAAGGAGTTGAACGAAGCGCAGGTAGATGCGTTGCTCCAAGCGGTTCCAGCAGAGCAGCGAACCGGGAAGTATTTGGGCCAGCTGTATACCGAGGCGACCACGCTCGCGGAAGATGAGACGCACACCCCAGAGATCTCCTACGTTCAAACGAAACTGGAAGAGCATGATCCAGCTTGGGAACGTCTTTGGCGCGTCACACGTGATTGGTGTATCGATGAGTTACATCGAATTTTTGGAGAATTAGGCGTTCAGGTGGAACGTCAGTATTTTGAATCAACCTATTTGGATGAAAGTGGTCGTCTCGTGGATGAGTTGTTGAGTCAGGGGATTGCGAAGGAAAGCCAAGGCGCCGTGATTGTTGACATGGAAGAAGAGAAGCTCGGCATCTTGGTGATGCGTAAGGGGGATGGAACGCTCCTGTACGCAGCTAAAGATCTGTCGTTGGCCGACCAGAAGTGTCGTGACTATCCGGATGCAAGTTCGCTTGAGATTTTGGTGGACGTCCGCCAAGTTCCCTACGTCAAACAACTAGCTGAGGTTATGCGTCGCCGCAAGACGGCTCTCCCGATCGAATCGTTCGGGTATGAGCTGGTTCGTCTCCCGGAGGGGACGATGAGCAGCCGCAAGGGAACGATCGTGACCTATCAAGGGCTGCGAGATGCAGTATTCGCCTACGCAGAAGAAGGGATTCGTACCCGACACGCAGACTGGAATGCAGAACAGATCCACTCCGTTGCAACAGATTTGGCAAAAGCGGGTCTCATTTTTGGCATGCTCAAACAGGACAACGACAAATCGATTGTCTTCGACATGAAAGAAGCTCTGTCTTTCGATGGGGCAACCGGCCCGTACTGTCAGTATTCAATCGTTCGTCTGTCTTCGATTTTGCGGAAAGCAGCGGCGAAAGGACTTCATGCCGCAAAAAACGCTGCAAATGCCTACACACATGATTCTGAAAAAGCGTTAGCGATGGCGCTCGCCACCTTCCCATCGATCGTGATGATGGCGGGTCGCGATCAGCGTCCTTCGGTGGTCGCGCATTGGTGTGTGGAAACAGCTCAATACGTTAACGCTTTCTATCGCGACGTCCCGGTGTTGGATGCCACCAAAGAAGAGGCGGAGAGTCGTCTTCGACTCGCGCAGGCAGCAAAGGAGGTCCTGATTCAAGGGCTTGGATTATTGGGTATTTCTGTCCCTGAGGAGATGTAGTGCTGCGGAGTGTGTGAATATGCTATGCTTCCTTCAATAAGAACTTTGACCTGATCTGATTATGTTCGGCACAAAACCGTCCGATGGAAGCGTATTTGCGGTAGGAAAAGGAGAAGGGGACCATTTGTCAGCGACTTTGATCGCACGTGGCGTCCGGGTTGAAGGCGAATTCACCAGCCAGGGCGACGTCGCGATTGAAGGAGAGGTCTCGGGGACACTGAGCTGTTCAGGAGCGCTCACGGTCGGCGTTGAAGCTAAAATAAAGGCAGATGTGAAGGCAAATGACGTGGTCGTCGCGGGAATTGTGGAGGGAAATATCACCGCCGCGCGGAGACTTGAGCTTAAGTCGGGTGCACGCGTTACAGGAGACGTTGTGTGTGAAGTGATCTGCGTCGAGGCCGGCGCTTCATTGAATGGAAAGGTTTCGTCAGGGAAGCGGTTGGTGGAGGTGCAGACGGTCAATACGAAGCGCCCTGAACGCGCTTCAGCGGGCGCCTAGCCTGAGTGCCGTGGTATGAACCCGGCCTTCGCCTACGTCTACGATGAAACAGCCGCGTTGCCACGGTATGCAACGGAGCTGGGTCGTATCGAAACGGAAGCGAGTCGATGCGGAATCGATGGCCGTATTGCGCGCCTCGGAGTATTTCGCCAGCCAAAGAAAGTGATTGAAGAGGCGGTTAATTACGGAGCAAAGACGATTGTGTTTGTCGGGACGGATCAATCCGTCTATCACCACTTAGCTGCGTTAATTGAGCTTGATGTGACGGTCGCTTTTTTGCCGCTCGAGCCAAATAGCGGACTCGGCTGGGCGTTAGGAATCCCCACGGGGTCAAAAGGGGTTGAAATTATCGCTGGACGCCTCACCGAAACGATTGACGTCGGTTTTTTAAACGATAAGCCATTCTTAACGGAGATTTCCTTGCCGCAGACTGCCGCTGCGATTGAAGTCAATAAAAAATATCGTGTACGGCCAACCGAGCGCGGATCGATCGCGATCCGAAATATCGGCTCACTCTATTGTGGAACGAAAACGATTGCGCACCCAGCGGATGGTCAGCTTGAGGTGGTTTTACAATCGGAGATGCGGGGGAAGGGCTTGAAGCATTTTTTCCGTTCAGAACTCATCGAGACGAAGCTTTTTCTCCAAGAGGGAACGGTCGTCTGTAAGGACGGGATTCATGGATTTGTCGACGGATCCGCGGGATTATCCGGGACAAGTCTTCACTTTTTGATCAAACCCAAGGCCGCCCGAGTGATTATTGGGAGGAGCTGTCAGTGGCGTAAGGATAGAGAGAAAAACTAAGAAGTCTCCCTGAAAGAGCTATTCGTTGACCATTTTTCGGACATCCGTTATTATAGCGCCACATCGAAAGATTTTTGGGCGAGTGGCGAAATTGGCAGACGCACTACCTTGAGGTGGTAGCACCCGCAAGGGTATGAGGGTTCAAGTCCCTCCTCGCCCACCATGAAAAATTCCCTATACCGCGCGGTACTGGGGATTTTTCTTTTCCAAGAATTTGTTTGATTTCTTTTTCATGCATGGTAAAACGGGGTGAGGCCTTTTCACATCAACCCAGCAAACAAAGAGTTGGAGGTTCTGCGATGACGAAGAATGAACGCTTCACTCTCCGTGACGAAGTCGTGTGTGAGTTCGTGATCTATGCTCGTTAGGAGTGTCGACTGGGGGCGGAAGGAGTTGTCTTCTACGAAGCGGAGATTCACGACTTTCTTCGATATCTGGAGGGTCAGTTACTGTGCTTGACCGACCTGACGGCGCGTACCGCAATGGCCTGGCTTGATAGTCGGCCAGGGAAGCTCCGCGAGCGAAAGCGGCGATATGAGGCGGTGAAGCGTTTCTATTCGTTCCTCGCTTGGTGCGGATACTGTGCGTACGATCCAAAGCTTCACCATGCCTTGGGGAAGGGGGAGCCGGCTCCTCCTTCTCCTCCTCTTCCTCGGCCTATTCAGGTAAGTCTTTCGGACGAGGAAGTGCATACGCTCCTCACTCCCCCCAAGACGGATGACCCGTATCTCCTTCGGACGTACACCTTCCTCCTCCTACTGCTGGTGTCGCGACTGAGCCTCGATAAGCTGTTCTGGCTCAATCTTGATCAGCTGGATCTCGTCGGTGGGTTCTTGCGCTTCGGAGTCCATTCCTGCGCGGGCGGGTGCAAGATTCCGAGGGAGTACGGTGGAGTTTTGAAGTGTTACCTCGAGGAAGCGCGCCCACACCTCATGCTCGAACAGGGGGTGACGCGGTCGCGCTACCTTTTCCTCTTCCCGGCAAAAGGGGTGCCTAGGAACCAACGAGGCTTCTGGCGAGCAATGGCGGACTATTCGCGGTTTTGCGGAGTCCCGATCGTTACGCGGCCTGTTTTCGCCTGTACCTTCGCCCACGGAGTCGAGCGCTTCCTCCGTGCCAGCGATCCCTGAAGTGCTCGTCCGAGAACCCATCCCTTCTTTCTTACGGGTTCTCGCACGTCC
>CAZRJW010000009.1:0-42137 GCA_964600845.1 uncultured Gammaproteobacteria bacterium
ATAGGCTTTAAACGGTTTCTAAGATCCGCGAACATTTCTTGCCGCGGCTCAACCAACCCGAGCTCATTCTCATGTATGTCCTGTTCTCTTTGCACCTTGGCATAATTCGCCTTAAAACTATTCAGATCGCCAAAGATATGATCATCAATGATGCTTGTAAGTCCGTATAATTCCAAAAGAGAGTTCTGTAGCGGAGTAGCGGTAAGAAGGATCTTTGGGTAATCCTGAATCGCGTCTTTGATTTCTCGAGCGATCTTGTTGCTAGTTTTGTAGACATTACGTAAACGATGCGCCTCATCGATCACGACCAAATCAAAGTTAGATTGTTTTAGATACGGCGACTTCGCCTTTGCGAAATGATAGGAACAGATAACAATCGCATTCTCTTGATTAAATGGATTCAAATTTCCATCCTTTACGCACTGATTAAAAGACTTAGCCTCTAAAATAATGGACGGTAAAAAGAACTTTTCTTGAAGCTCGGTATTCCATTGCTTCCTCAAGCTTGAGGGTACAATGAGAAGAATCTTGCGTTTCCGCTCTGCCCACTTTTGAGAAAGCACAAGCCCAGCCTCGATGGTTTTTCCAAGACCGACTTCATCCGCCAAAATAGCCCCCTTTGACAGCGGCGACTTAAAAGCAAAGAGCGCGGCTTCAATCTGATGAGGATTTAAATCAACCTGCGCGTTCGAGAGCGTTGAAGAGAGTTTTTCTAAGCTATCCGAAGAACATCGCTTAGTGAGCTCGTGAGCAAAATATTTAGCGTGGTAATCGGTTATTTTCACAGGCTTTGAGCATTAAGAAACTTCGCAATATCTTCCTTACGATAACGGCGGTCTTTCCTCGTCCCAAAACGAATCGCCTTGAGAAATCCATTGTTGTCCCATTTACGTAACGTATTGGCGTGACAATTCAAAACCTCACACGCCTGCTTAAGCGTCAATATTTCTGGAAACTTATCCGACAATGACTCAATCTTCATAACTTAACTTCACTTAAGTTACTACTCCGGTTTATCAGTGTAAAGGCGCTTCGTAAGATACTTGAAGCCTATTTTAAGCAGCCTAGACTTCCTGTTGGGACAACAGCATTGATGTGTCCGGGGCCGCCCAAAGCTGTTTCTAACAGGACAACCCACACGTATGCCGACCTAATCCTTCACCCTCTTTAACTCAAACTGAACCTTGTACGTCATAAACGCGACATGGTTTAACGAATGCAGAGCGTACTTCAGACGAGTATCTTCTTCACCAGAGATAATCAACCCTCTCACAACCTCCCCGCTCTTTGCTTCGTTTTTCTGAATCCATCCGATATACCGAAGAACTTGTCCGACCACATCATCGCTTGTCTTTCCTTTCTTTAGCTCAATCACGAGCCACTCTTTCTTATCTTTAGACCGTGCAAGAATATCAATGCGGCCTATTTCTGTGACATATTGTTGCCCTACCTCTTCTCCATCTTCTTGAAAGATTTCATAGCCTTTGAACGCCTCAATCCCATTCCAGTTTTCAACAATAAAATCCTCTAAGTGTGCCTCCATTCCAAACTCCTTTAGATCAACCCCATCGACAACCCTAAGAGGCGCGGTCGCTAACGAATTTTGGATGAATCCTTCTAGCTCTTCGGCATACCCACCTACGCTAAAGAGCGTCATGATCGAGCCGGAAGAGTTTCGCAATTGTTGAGAAAGATCCTCCTTCTGCACGGTGGCAACCCAATCGACATCGCGTCGATGTCGATAAGGCAATTCCTCTTGGCCTGGGTCGTATCGATACCCTCCACGGACGATACCGATATATCTTACGCTATCATGGTTCGCTGGAGACAAAACTACGTCCCCCGGCTTCATGAGCACCGCAAACTTATAGAGTTGTCGGGCCCATATGGCGAGTGTCCGATCCCCTTTTTCTTTTATCGCCCCGCGCAACCCATCGATAAGCTTCTGGATAAACTCCGGCTGGTCCAGGTGGGCATAGGTTGAAAGATCAACATCGAGCTCCGGCCATCCCAGGGCAACAATACTCTCCTTCTTGCAAATATCGGCGAATTTCCCTGCTTCGCCCAACCTCATAACCCAGTAGTTTTTATCCATAGATTACATCTAGTCTATAGAACCCACCCTCAAACATCAAAAGCACCGCTCCCAACGTCTCCCTACCCCCTCCCCTCATACCCTCCCACCTGAATACTCCAAAGCTTCTGATACGTCCCCCTGTTCTTTAATAGCTCCTGGTGTGTCCCTGAATCGATCATCTCCCCATTTTCCATCACGATAATGCGATCCATATTCATCACCGTTGAAAGGCGATGCGCGATCACGATCACGGTTTTTGATTTCATGAGCTCCGTCAGGGCATGTTGAATCAAGGTCTCAGACTCTGAATCGAGGGCGGAAGTTGCTTCGTCTAAAATAATGATCGGCGTATTCGCTAAGATCGCTCGTGCAATCGCGACACGTTGACGCTCTCCTCCAGACAACTTCACGCCACGTTCCCCCACCAACGTCTCATAGCTTGCGGGAAGCTGGCTGATGAACTCATGACAGTGCGCTTGTTTAGCCGCCTGAATAATCTGTTTCATCGTCGCCCCTTCGCAGCCGTAGGCGATGTTCTCGCGTAACGAACGATGGAAGAGTAACGGCTCTTGCGGAACAAGCGAGATCTGCGCTCTCAAGCTCTCCTGGGTGACGTGGGCGATATCCTGCCCATCGATTAAAATTCGCCCCTTGGTGGCGTCGTAAAAACGAAGCATCAATTTAATGACGGTACTTTTCCCTGCACCTGAAGGACCAACCAGGGCCACCTTTTCCTGCGGCTGCACCTCAAACGTCAGGTTTTTTATCACCTGGTGCTTTTCGTATTTAAAACTCACGCGAGAAAAAGAAACCTGCCCTTTCGTGATACGGAGCGGTTCAGCCCCTGCCGTATCTTGAATCCCGATCGGCGCTTTCAAGATGCCGACAATCTCAGAGGCGTTCGCCAGCGCTTCCACGAAGTCACGATACGCGAATCCAATCGAGAACAAGCGCTCGGTCACGAGTACGACGAAACTTTGAAGCACCACGAAGTCGGTCACTGTCACTCGACCCGCCTCCCAGAGCCATAAGAGCAGAAACAAGACACCGCCGTGCATGAGCGCCCCCATGAAGTCCGAAATGGTGAGGCCATGCTCAGAGCGAAGCCAGGCGACCTTTTCGCAGCGGACACGTTCACGCAAACTCTCCTGAAATGACGCAGACTCTCTGGTCTCATGGGCGAACGACTTCACGACCGAAGCATTCGAGATCACATCCGCCAACAACCCAACCGCCGAGCTCTGCGCGCGGTTACGCGCTTGATCGATCGGCGTCTTCCAGCGGGCAATAATCAGGTTCAGGATCACCAACACGACTAGCCACAGTGCCAAAATAACGGCCGCTGCGGGTTTCGTACGCAAGAGCTGAATAATAACGCCAAACGCGACCACAGCCGCTCCCAGCATGTTCCAATAGAAGGTACTGTGGACACGCGAATAAGCCTGAGACAAGCGTGTCACCCGTTGGACCAGGCTCCCGGAATGCGTGTCGTTAAAAAAGCTGTGCGAGTGAACGAGAATCCCTTTCAAGGCGGTCTCTTCTAACTCCGCCATGATCCGAGGCACCATGTGCGCCGAGCTATACCCGGAGACGCGAAAGAACAATCCAAAGAGTAGTTTATAGACGATGATCAGCAGGATCGAGCCCGAGAGCAGACGAAATGCAACGGGAGAGGGGTTCTGCTGGGTGATGACATCGACCAGATGCCCCATCTCCACCGGAACAAGGATTGAACAGACCGATGCCAGGACTACCACCACAAACATCAACGCAAAAAACCAGCGATGTTTTTTCGTTGCGGTCCAAAGGAACCAGAGAACCTCGCTGGGTGTTGCTGAGTAGACCTGTTCACGCGGAGAAGGAGGCATACACTACGTTGAGTAGTAGTGTACCACGCTCCCCCGCCCCTTACTCCGCTGTTTCCCCCTCAAACTCATCCGTCGTATCCGCCTCTGCCTCCGCCTTGGTTGCATGAACAACGCCATCACGATGATGCGGAGGCATGTACAACGTGTAGAGCTTCATTTCCTTGCTCCCTGTGTTGATAATATTGTGTTTGACTCCCGCAGGCACGATCACAACGCTCCCATCGCGTAACGCATGGGTATCCTCGTTTAAGATCGCCGTCCCCTCGCCTGCTTCAACCCGAATGAATTGGTCGACGTCTGTATGCACTTCCATGCCGATTTCTTCCTTTTCACGCAACGACATCAAGACCAGCTGGCAGCGCTTGTCCGTGTACAGAACCTTTCGAAAATTCTCGTTTTGCAGAGACAGCTCTTCAATGTTGGCCGTATATCCGTTCATATGTAGAGAGGTCAGACTGAGTTATTTGAGAAAGATGGTTGCCATCACTCCCGCTGTCACCAGAAGCCCACCCGCCACATTCCCTAGTGTAGGCCTTTCCCCCAGGAACACAAACGCCATCAGAACGGTCAGGAGCACGCTCAGCTTGTCGATCGGCGCCACGCGAGACGCTTCACCCAGCTGAAGGGCTTTGTAATAAAAGAGCCAAGAGAGACCCGTCGCGATCGCCGAGAGAATGATAAAGACGTAGGAATACTTGGAAATCTTCCAGACATCTCCGGCATTCCCTTGGGCCAACACAATCCCCCAGGCAAACACCACAATAATGACGGTTCGCAGAGCGACCGCCAAGTTACTGTCGACGTTTTTTATCCCGATCTTCCCAAAGATCGCGACCAGTGAGGCGAAGAAAGCGGAGAGAATGGCGGCGACGATCCAAGACATGGGTGTAGTATACACCCTCTAGAACGTGCGTTCCTGACCAGCTTGCAACATCTCAATCCGCTTCTGCGTCGCGAGTCGCTCGTTTTCTAAATGCAGAAGATGGTATTTGCCCAATTCCTCCGGACGCGAGAGGGCGTTCATGAGAATTTCCAGATAGCCTTTCGCTGAAACAAAATCCATCTCTTCTTTTTTCTCGCAACGATAGACCTGAATTTTTACTTCGTCTTTTTCTTGATCGATAAACACAAATCCGCGTTGCACCACAAAATCCTCTTCTCGATCGCGTAACACAACACGCACAGGTGAAAAGAGAATCTCCCCCTGAAGAGAGGCGTGTCCCGGAAAAATCTGAAGCGCACCTAACGCAGTTATAAGACTTATCGATTCAGCCTCTTCAGAGAGGACTTGCGCTTCAGGGGTAAGAATCAACGCGCGCATAGATTAGACACTTGAAGCTGCATGCTTTTGCAGCACCTCATCAATGCCTCCGGCCATGTAGAAGAATTGTTCTGGAATGTGATCGTAGTCCCCCGCCAAGATGCCCTTAAAGCCTCGCACCGTTTCTGCGCGTGAAACAAGCTGTCCTGGGGTTCCCGTGAACTGTTCTGCAACAAAGAAGTTCTGGGTGAGGAAACGCTGAATTTTGCGAGCGCGTGAAACAATTTGCTTATCTTCTTCGGACAATTCGTCCATACCCAAAATCGCAATCACATCTTGCAGCTCCTTGTAGCGCTGAAGTGTGCGTTGGACATTATTCGCCGTTTCGTAGTGCTCCGCACCCACAATCGACTCTTTGAGAGCGGTCGACGTTGAGTCAAGTGGATCTACTGCTGGGTAGAGACCCATAGAGGCTTGCTTACGCGAAAGCACGATCGTGGCATCCAAGTGCGCGAAGGTGGTGGCTGGCGCTGGGTCGGTCAAGTCATCAGCTGGAACGTACACGGCCTGCACCGACGTGATCGATCCTTTTTTGGTTGAGGTAATACGTTCCTGCAATTGCGCCATATCCGTTGCGAGCGTTGGCTGATAGCCCACCGCAGACGGCAAACGTCCGAGCAGCGCGGAGACCTCGGCACCGGCCTGCGTGAAGCGGAAAATGTTATCGATAAACATCAGAATATCTTTTCCTTCATCGCGGAACGTTTCTGCCATCGCCAATCCGGAGAACGCAACACGCATACGCGCGCCCGGTGGTTCATTCATCTGACCAAAGACCATGGCCACCTTATCGATAACCCCTGACTCGTGCATTTCACGAATAAGGTCGTTTCCTTCACGCGTGCGCTCTCCTACACCCGCAAAGACAGAATATCCACCGTGAGCATGCGCGATGTTGTGAATCAGCTCCTGCATGATGACCGTCTTTCCTACCCCAGCTCCTCCGAAGAGCGCGATCTTTCCTCCTTTGATGAATGGCACCAATAAATCCAAGACTTTAATCCCTGTTTCAAAGACTTCGGCCTTTCCGCTCTGCTCGGCAAACGACGGCGGCTTGGCGTGAATCGAGCGGCGTTCAATCTCTTTCCCTTTCAGTGGTCCTTTTCCATCAATCGTCTCTCCGATCACGTTAAAAACACGACCCAAAACAGCTTCCCCAACCGGAACGGAAATGGGTTCCAAGGTATCCTCAACTTCTTGGCCAGAAAAAATTCCATCCGTCGAAGACATGGCGATCGCGCGTACCACGCCTGCTCCGATGTGTGACTGAACCTCTAAGACGAGCTCAGGAGTTGTTCCTCGTACCTTCAACGCTGAGTAGCGCTCAGGGACGTGGTTCGCAAAGGAGACGTCGATGACCACACCGACTGCACGAACGATCTGACCGATGGGATTGTGTTGTTTCGTGGACATAAAGTTATTCAACCGCGAGAGTACCGCCCGTCAACTCAGCCAACTGTTGAGTGATCGCTGTCTGACGAGCTTTATTATAAGACAAGGTAAGGGACCGAACCATCTCATCCGCTGCTTCCGTCGCATTCTTCATCGCGACCATTCGGCTTGAATATTCGGTCGCCTTCAGCTCATAGAACGCTTGAACAAAGAGCATCTCCACAATCTGGGTCGCAAGCGCCTCACTCACCTCTTCTTTGCTCGGCTCATGCAGGTCAACCGTCGCTAGGGAGGCAACTGCTCCTTCCTTTGAAGAGGCCGTACGCCACTGCAGATGGTGTTGGATCATCTCATCCGTAAAGGGAAGATAGGTCTTACTCGTCGCATGAAAGGTGAAAGGGTTAACGTACTGCGGAGAAATAAGGATGACTTCTTTCACCTCTTTGCGCTCCCAATATCCTAGGATGTGATCAATCACGGGCATTGCCTTCAGAGCGGTCATCTGCTCACTCAGTCCTTCAAAGTGCTTTAACGGCTGCACTCCCATATGCGTCGCTGCCTCAAAACTTTTTCGTCCGACCGTAATGAGTGCACGGTCTTCCGGTGCGAGCGCGGTCCAGCGGGGAGATTTCCAGAGTGTACGGATCAGCTGCTGGTTGAGCGAGCCACACAACCCTTTGTCCGATGTCAGGAGGACGAACAGGACTCGACCCGGCTCACGAATTTCGCCAAAGCGCGTCTCGTGTAACTGGACAACATCTTGGCGCAACGCATCGAGCAAACTCCAGGCGTAGGTTCGTGAACCAAAGGCCTTGCGCTGAAACTGCTTCATCCGACTCGCAGCCACAAGCTCCATCGCTTTCGTGATTTTGCGCGTGTTTTGGACAGCACCGATCTTCTTTTTTATTTCTACAAGAAATGGCATGTTAGTGGATCTGCGTCTTGAAGAACGCTTTTACAGCTGCATCGACGGCGGGCGCGAGCTCATCCGTCCATGCCTTCTTTTCTTGAATCTCTTTTACGAGTTCAGGCGAGCGCACTTCAAAGCTTTCTAGCAATTGAGCGATCGAATGCGTGACTTCAGAACGCTTTACCGCGTCGAGGGAACCTGTTGCGGCTGCACGAAGAATTACCACCTCCTGCCACAATGCATACGGGTGCTGTGCCTTTTGTTTCAAGGCCTCCACCACACGTTCACCACGCGTCAGCTGCTGCTTGGTGGAAGCATCTAATTCACTCGAGAACTGAGAGAAGGCGGCGAGCTCGTAGTACTGCGCCAAATCAAGTTTCACGGTTCCGGAAACCTTTTTCATGATTTTGGTTTGCGCAGAACTTCCGACACGCGAAACGGAAATACCGACGTTCATCGCGGGACGAATGCCTTGGTAGAACAGTGACGACTCAAGGAAGATCTGACCATCCGTAATCGAAATGACGTTTGTCGGAATATAGGCAGAGACGTCGTTCGCCTGTGTCTCAACAATCGGCAACGCGGTCAGCGATCCGCCGCCGTGTGCTTCATCCATTTTTGCGGCACGCTCTAACAAACGAGAGTGAATATAGAACACGTCTCCCGGGTAGGCTTCGCGTCCCGGTGGTTTGCGAAGCAAGAGCGACATTTCACGGTAGGCCACGGCGTGCTTAGACAAATCGTCATACACAACCAGCGCATCCTTTCCCTGCTGCATAAAATATTCTCCAATCGCCGCTCCGGCATACGGTGCCAAGAACTGCATAATGGCGGAACTGGAAGCTCCGGCGGACACGACCACGGTATAATCAAGCGCTCCGTGCTCACGCAAGAGTTCAACCACCTGCGCTGTCTTAGATTCACGCTGGCCAATCGCAACGTAAATACACATCATGTTCTGGCCGCGCTGATTCAGGATCGTATCAATGGCAACCGTCGTTTTTCCTGTTTGACGATCCCCAATGATGAGTTCGCGCTGTCCACGACCAATCGGAATCAAGGCGTCGATGGCGAGCAACCCTGTTTGCACTGGCTGATCGACAGAAGAACGCTCCATCACACTCGGTGCCTGCGATTCAAGCAACATGGTCTTTCCTTTTCCGAGCGCAGACTTCCCATCGAGCGGAACTCCGAGCGGGTCCACGACTCGGCCCACCATCGATTCATCTACCGAGATGGTTAAGAACCGATTCTGTGACTCCGCCGCCAGCCCCTCACGAATGCCTTCGGACCCTTCCAACAGAATGGCGTAGGCCGCATCGCGCTCCACTTGCATCACAAGCGCATGAGACGACGTCCCAATGATGCGCAACACCTCCCCCATCTTCAGCCCTGGCAACCCTTCCACGTGAATAATCGCATCTTTGACAGAGCGAATCACGCCCGCCTTTGGGGCGGTTGGGGCAGCCTGTTCAACTACTTTTAATGCGCCATCAATCGCAGAGAAAAACGCATTCAATGAGTCTTGGTTCATAGCATCAATAGTTAGGTGTTGGAGCGATCTGTTTGGAACGTAGCAAGCATCTTTGTCATCTGCGTCATCCAGCTCTCGTCGAAGAGCTCCCCTTTATAGAAAAGACGTATTCCCCCTCCTAGCGAAGCCTCTGTTTCGAACAGAGGAAAAGATCCTGGATACCGTTCTCGGAGAGAGGCTCGCACCTCTTGTTTTTGCTGAACCGAAAGAGGGTAGGGCGACTGAATGAGGGGCGAAACCACTCCGATCTGTGTCTGAAGAAATGACTGGATTTCTCTTCCGAGCTCGATCGTCCGCTGCGCACGACAAACCGCCTCGAGCGCCTTAGCGAGCTGCACGCCTAGCTTCGTCTCTTCCGCCGTCTCCGTATCCAGCGCCTCCGCAACTTCGTCCGACAGCACTCCGCAGAATGCGACCACAAATCCATTCGAACGAGGCTCCGCTGCCGTCTCGTGGACGATTTCGCGCAGCAACTCGTTCATGTCTGACAAGAACTCGGCTGACAACTCGACACGAGCAACATCCACACCCGCTCCAGTGCGCCCCGCCTCTTTGACGGGAGCACTTCCGGGGATCTCCAGCTTGTAGGGCTCGAACTGCGTTTCTTGCGCGGACTCAAGCAGTCTTCCAGGAATCCCTTTTGAGGATGTGAGGAGCGGGAACAAGGCTTGGATATCCGTCATGAACGCGTCTACAGAAATACCTTTCGCATAGCCACGAATCGCTCGTGGCAAGCTTACTTGCTCCAGTCTCTCTCGGCGCTCCGCTCGCGAGGACTCGAAAAACGCCTGAGTCCGCACAACAGACAAGGTATCCGCCACACAGGCCGAAAAGAGAGTGGTAAGCATATCTTTAAGAACGAAGGTCTTTCCAAGCCTCTAGTACGCTTGATTTCACAATATCGGCAGGGATTTTATTCTTCAGAACATGCAGAATCGTTTGTTCGATACGCTTCTGCGTCTCTTTTTCGACTTCTTTCAAAATCCCCTTCTCCGTTTCAGCGACTTGGCGACGCGCATCTTCCAGAATTTGTTCTCGTCGAACATCTGCTTCGGCGATCAATTCCTTTGCGCGCACTTCTGCCTGCGCTTTGGCGACGGTGATCTCAGACTGCATCTTGAGCAGCAAGTCTTGTGTCTCACGCGCTTGACGAGAGGACTCTTCCACAAACTTCGTCTTCAACATCTCCGTCTCCTGAAGATTCGCACGGACCGTCTCCCGACGATCATCCATCAACTTCAAGAGCGGCTTGTACAACAATTTTGTGAGTACCGCTAAAAGGATACCCATGTTTACAAGGTACAGAAGGATGCTCCATCCATCGATCCCTAGTTTTTGCAATGCATCCATACCACTGAGCAGTAAGGAATTAAACGACGAACAAGATGATCAACGAGATAACCAACGAATAAATACCCGTGGATTCACAAATAGCCATGGCGACGATCATGTTTGGCATCATCTTATCTGCCACCGCTGGGTTTCGACCCATGGCTTCCATAGCTTTGGCAGCAACAAACCCTTCCCCCAACGCAGGACCGATAGCTCCGAGCCCCATGCACAAACCAGCAGCGAGTGTTTTGATTGCGATTGGATCCATATGACGATCAAGTGAATAGACGACTGAATAAAAGGCTCCTCGAGGGACGGCTGCCCTCTCGAAACAAGTGGATAAACGCATTTACACACTTATTTCGAGAGGGAAGGCCATGACTCACGTCAGGGAAGGAACAGGCTGCCCTTCTCGTTTTGCGAGACGCGCATCGCGGTTCGTCGCCGCCGTGTTTACCGGCCCTGCAAGGAACTGAATCGAAAGAAGCGTGAAGACAAACGCCTGGACAAATCCTGAAAACAACCCCAGCAGCAAAAATGGGATCGGAACAATAAATTGCGTGTAGGCGGAGAGGCTGACGATCACCGCGACCATCACGTCTCCGGCGAACAAGTTTCCAAACAAACGACAGGACATCGAAACGATCTTGGCGAATTCCCCAATAATATCCATGAGACCTAAAAAGAGCTCAATGAATGCATTTCCCAGATCTCCAAAGGAACGCACTTTCAGAAGTGGCGCAATGCGAATATAGTTTCCAATGTGGCGGAGTGGCGACATGGCTAGTGCTAACACGTGCGAAAGACCAACGACGACCAATCCAAGCGTCAGTGTTTGGCTCAAATCGGACGTGGAGAGACGAAGAAGCGGCTTCCCTTCCACCAGGATCTGGAAGAGCAATGGGAAGACGGAGAGCTGGTTCGCGATCGCAATAAACAGCAAAAGCGTCATGATCAGGGGGAAGAACTCACGACCTCGTTCTTTACTTCCGAAGGCCTGTGTCACCTGTTCATCAATGTATTCAAACACGAATTCAACCAATGCCTGCGCCCGGGTCGGGATCACCCGCATCGTGAGCCGTATGATAATCGCGAACACGATCAGGAAGGCGGAGCTTACAAACGCGGCGATCACCGCATTTGTCACCGGAATCGGTCCGAGAGAAAAGACGGCGTGCGCGGGAACGGAAATATCAAGCATAGGAAGATCTAAGAGGAAGTAACGATTTTTGCTTTTGCAAACCGAATTGCCACCATATTTGCCACCGGAAATGAAATAAATACCCCCGCAATGAGCCCCTTAGGCCCTGAATGCAGGTAGAGATCTACCAAATACCCTGCCCCACCGATCACGAATAATGTGAGCAAAATGGCTAACACGAGGTAGCCACGAATCTTCCACAGAACGGTAGCGTCCATAAATACGCGGAGATCATACGCTTCGCACCGCCACCACGCAACTATTGGACCGTCTCTGGCAGAATTCATCGTAACCTTGATTTTTTATGCCAATTGGCGTATAATACTCCGTCCGGAAGGCTCCGGATTTCACAACCTGTATACAAAATGGAAGGAGTCCGTCTTGTTGAAAAAAATCCTCGCCGTGCTGGTTCTCGGGGGACTCGTCGGAGTCGCCTGGGGACACACCGTCTCAGCGACGCCCAGCGTCGATGAGAAGACCCTCTACCAGCTCGTAGCCATCATCGCGATGGCCACGGCAGCACACGCCTTCGGAGGGCTCATCCAGAAGTGGCCCGGGCTCGCGGAGATCGTGGGCTGGATGCTGCTCGGCATCGCCCTGACGAACCTGCCCGTCGTCGGCCACGCGGTTCATGCCGCGCTGAACAACGAGCGCTACGGGCTCGAGCACGCCCTCTCGAAAGCCGAACTCCTCGGAGTCTGGCTTCTGATGACGGAGGCGGGACTCGAGACAGACCTCCGCACACTTGTCCGCAACGTGGGACGAGGCTCACTCATCGCCCTGATCGGCGTGGTCGTTCCGGGGGTGATCGTCTACCTGGCACTTCCGTTCATCTTCCCGGAGCTGTCGACGGTGGCGAGAATGCTCGTCGCAGCCATCTTCACGCCCACCTCGCTCGGGGTGGCGGCCATCTTCTTCAAGAAGGAGCGGATCCTCGCGTCCGGCACCGCCCAGCTCGTCATCGCCGTCGCGGCGATCGACGACATCATCGGACTCGCCAACCTGAGCACGATCGATGGCATGCGTACGGGCTCCGTGAGCGTCGCCGCCGTTCTCTTGATCGTCGTCAAGGTGGTCGTCTTCTTCGGCAGCTCCCTGTTCGCGGGATCCATCCTGGCTCCCACCATGTCGAACTGGATGGCGCGCCTGAACGGGGGCGAGGCCATGCGGCTCAAGCTCGCCCTGGGCTCGAGCGTGCTCTTCGCCTGGATCGCCAACGCGTGGGGGCTCTCGGTCTATATGGGAGCCTACGCCGGGGGCATCTTCCTGACGTCGGTGCACTTCCGCAAGTTCGACGGAGAAGAGCACGGGGTCGAGGACCTGCTCAAGGGGATGAAGTACATCCTCGTGCCGATCTTCGTCACCTCGGTGGCGATGAAGGTCGACCTCCAACTGCTCTTCGCCCTCAAGCCCCTCGGGCTGCTCGTGGTCGGCACACTGGGCCTGGTCGTCGGGAAGATGATCGGTGGCCGATTCGCCGGCCCGGGCAACGACAAGGCAACCCTCACCTGGGGGTCGCTCGTGCGCGGCGAAGTCGCCCTCGTCATCGCGAAGCTGGGATACGACACCCATCTGATCGGCGTCGAGATCATGTCCGTGGCCGTCATGGCCATGGTCGTCAGCATCGTGATCACCTCGATGAAGCTGCCGAAGGCGATCCAGAACGCGATCAAGCGCGACTCGACCATCTTCGACACGAAGGTCGAAACGGAAACGCAGGCGCACGCGTAGCGCCCGCCCGTAAACGTCCCTTTCCGCCCCTTCCCCCTCCCCTCCCCCGGTGAGCCGTTCTGACACTGACGATCTTCGTCAGCCGCACAGAACGATCTGCTCCCGGGGGATTTGGTATTTGGAGAACGATTATTTTAAATGCGTTTCGTAGAGGGCGCGATAAATCTGTTGCCGTGTCACAACCCCAACTAACACTCCTTCATGAATCACGGGGAGTCGACGCACATTTTTTGCCAACATGGTCGCAGCCGCGCGCATAATCGGTTCGTCGGGGGAAGCTGAATGCATGTTTGTACACATGAATCGCGTCACAACGTGATTTTGAACTTCTTCAATTTTATTCTCACGCTCCTTTGGATCGGTGTACTGTTCGGGATTGAGATAGTAGCTGTGGTAGTACGGAAACAAGATCCGTAAGAGATCATGCTCCGAAACGAACCCAACCAACTTGCTCGCCGTATCAAGGACGAACACACTGCCTGTTTTTGACGCATACACTTTTTCAGCAACTTCCTTGTACGTTGCATTTTCCGGCACCGTGACAAATGCGGTCTCCATGATGTCGCGAACATTCATAGCGAAAAAGCGTTAAGCATTAGGAACCTCTTTTACTATAACGCGTTCGCTACATCTCACCAAGTCGAATCGCCGCCGTATTCTTGTCATATTTAAATATCTGTGCTTCACTCTTTTTGGAGGTCCTCATGCCTACTGAGCTTCAGGAGTGCATTCAACGCGCCGTGACGATGTGTACCGAACAGCTTCATCGAAGGCTGTATCGCCAACGAATCGAACCCCAACTCAACAAGCAAGAGGTGCAGTCCCACGGACCACGGGTCATCGGAGCACAACTCCACCAGTGCCTTGAACAACTCGCAGACCGACGGATTCAACGGACGCCGAGCTCGCGGGATCTAGCAGTCTGCCGAAACCTGCTCTCTCGATTCATCGAGATTGATGCCATCAAGCCTGCACCGGCCAACGTGCCAGCGGAACACCCCTCTTTTCCAGACATGCTGGAGCAACGTCTACGTCCAGCGGTTCACACGGGAAAGAGCATCGGGCTGACGGTCCTGGGTACGCTCCTGCAGCTCCCACGCGTGACCGCAATCGGAACTGTCGAGGCGTGGAGCCACTTCGGCTTCTACCTGTTCTTCGAGCAGCTTTCGGCCGCCTATCCCGATCCATCACCGGACCGGTTCGAGAAGATTCTGACCAACGCGCGACTCCTCGCGTACAGTTTGTCAGCGCTCGAAAACGCTTATTGGCTCGATGATCTTGCCTCTCTGAAGAGCAGCCTCGCCGCCCTCACCGCTGGAGCAGTGCCCGTCGCCTATACCCCTCATACAGAGACGCTGTATGTTGCAAACTGGTATCAGTGACACGCCACCTCAGCAAACGCCCCACGAACCACGACCAACAGACAAAAGGAGTCTGTTCACGTCGCCCTTTGGTTCGTGGGGTGATGTGTTTCATCTCTACTCACTACGACGCGCACTATCCAATTTGCACCTTTACCGCGTCCTTATAATCACCTGTCAGTTTTGCATTCAGATGTCGGCGCTTCCAAGGGAGAGCTGCGAGTAACGTCAATGGACCTAAACGCCCAACAAGCATTGTGAGCATGATCAAAAATTTAGATGGATCACTAAAAAGCGCAGACAGGCTCGTTACCCCTCCCGTGAATCCCATAGATAAGCCCGATGTACCAAACGCCGAGAAGGTCTCAAAGGCTACTTTCAAAAAATTCATCAGTGGGTCCGGCGTCAGGAGATGCCGCCCCTCGAAGGCAGTGATGAGGAAAATAACGCCGAAGACAAAGATCACGCTAAAAAAGAACAACCGAATCGCATGAGAAACGGCGAACTTGCTGAGTGAATACTTAAATAGCATCACCGGTCGGCCAGGCGCCATGAACCAATCTTTAATATATCCATACAAGACCGCCACTGTGGGGATTTTGATACCACCCGCTGTTCCTGCGGGGTTCGCTCCAATAAACATGAGGATCATGAAGAGAAAAAGTGTAGCAACATGTAATCCTCCAATATCAATCGTATTAAAGCCAGCGGTACGTGTAGACACACTCTGAAACGTCGCTGTCATTATTCGCTGATTCCAGGTTTGTCCAAGAATGGGGTTTTGCGCTTCAATCAAGAGTGGCACACATGTTCCAATAGCAATCAATGCTGCTGTTCCCCAGAGCGCAATGCGAATCTGCACCGGTGAAGCAACGAGTGCCGCATCCTCTTTAAAAGCCTGTTCTTTGTATCCAGTTACATACCGAAAACGCGACATCATTGCCGCATGAAAGGCGATCAACACGGGGTACCCCATCCCTCCCAAAATAATGAGGGCCATGACTGTGATATTGATCACCGGATCCTGAACGAGTGGCACTAAGTTCGTATTCAATAAACCAAACCCCGCATTATTAAACGCAGAAATCGAATGGAACACCCCCCACCACCAAGGGTTTATGTTGTTTATCACCGCAGGATCGACAAACCAGGCTAAACGGATCCCCATCACGAGTGCCGCCACACCTTCGATGAGCAGCGTATAAAATGCCACGTGCTTGATCATGCGCTTCACGTAATGATGCTCCGTATCAACAATGCCTGCGAGCATTTTTTTAACGCTCAAATTGTCAGAAAAGCCGCTAAATACTGCGAATCCAAGCACGGAGGTAAACAAAATAATTCCCAACCCTCCCATTTGAATCAGGAGAAGAGTCACAATTTGTCCGGGAAGGGTGAACTGTGAAAAATCGGTGCTTGTAAGGCCCGTCACACACAGCGCTGAAACTGCCGTAAACAAGGCATCAATAAACGATTCACCGCGTTGTTTTTTCACCCCAACGGCCGTGTGCGTCTCTATTCGCTCAGCGGGAACAAGATCTCCTACGCCAGCCGTATCTCCAAGAGGAGAAATACGCACAGCTTGTTGGACCAGTACCCGCGCCTCCACCGACCGAGAATGCTCGCTCGCATAAATCAAACCGCCTCCCAGCAAAGACATCAGAACGAAGGAACAACGGTAAGTTCTGCCGCCGTTAGCGTGAAGAGCCGCTTGAGAAAAGAGAGCATAATGTAAAAGAATAGCAAAAGCAGAGCGTATCTTACGCTCTATTTCTCTCATGGGCAAGATGAGCGACAGACATTAGGCACAGGATTACCCACTCCCCTTACATTCGCCGACTATCGTACGCCCAGTGCAAGACCGCCTGACGCTGTCCGGGACGGCAACTCAGATCTCCTTTCGAGCAATATTTCTTTATTTGTGAGACATGACGCACAATCGCCTTCCAACGCTTGATCTGTCGTTCGTCTTCCTCGGGCAGTCTCCGCCCCAGGTAGTAGCGGCAATACCACTGAAACCAGCCGCGTGGATCATGTTCCGCGTTAATCCATCCCTTCTCTTTCCAGACGCGTAACGGCTGGCTTGCATGCACCTGAAAAAAGTTCAGCGTATCGTCCTGCTTATCCGGAGACAATTTCGCCCCCACAAACCAAGACGCGGGAAATTCCTTTCGACAGTCTGTCATATACTTCCCGCCAAACACCCCTAACGACAACATCTCCTTTGGCGTCAGTTCTGGCTTGAAGTCTGGATGAAAGTTTTTTCCTTCAGGTTCGACGCAGCTATAGCGATACCCTGTTTGCATTTTATCGTTCACCACAACCACTTTTCCTTTTTTTACAGCGGGCATAAAAGTTAGCGTGTAACGAGGAACAGAACGAGGAGGAATAATCCACCCCACCAACCAATATCGGAAACAATGAGTCCAACGATGATTTTTCTCTGTAACGACTGAGGGAGAAGTTCTCGCGATTTTCCCTCCTTCTCGCGCTGGAGTAAAAACGGACTTACATTAAACGAAAGGAAGCAGCCATTCAGAATAAGCACGAGCGCAATGCAAAAATGCACCAACGGGATGCCGGTGAATGCTTCGTTTCGATAGAACAGGAGCCCGCCGATGAGTGCCAGCGTGATACCGATCCAAATCAGTGGTTTGGTTACTTTGTGCGTGCGTGTCGTCGCTTCCGTCCAGTAGGGGGATTTCCGCCCGAGAAACCCATGGATATCAATCACCGTGACCGCCCCTAATCCGATGATGAAACCGGAGAGCAGGAGGAAGAGCCCAACGACGTTCAGCCAATCAATGAAGGACATAGAGGAGATGGTGCTAGTATACCGCAGGAGTATCACAGGACCTATGATCGATTTTCCGCAAAACACCCAAACGATCCTGCACTATTCGCTACATGCTCTATTGCCAGCGCTATTTGGATACACGTTCTTTAGGGAAATTTGGGGGAAGGCCTGGGCTATTATGCTCGCGACGATGCTGGTTGATCTCGACCATTTGTTTGCGAGTCCTATTTTCAACCCCATACGGTGCAGTATTGGTTTTCACCCGCTTCACAGTGTTCCAGCCATCATCATTTACGGACTTATGCTTTTCATCCCGAATACATACGCGAAAATCGTTGGACTCGGCTTACTTCTGCATATGCTCACGGATTGGGTAGATTGTTTGTTGATGTAACGATCCCGTATTACGCAACCGGGCACGTATTCTTTCCAAGTGCCGCGTACAACCCACACCACGAGAACAACGATTCAAATAGACAAAAGCCTGAGAAGAAGAAAAGGACCGGACTCCAACTCGTCAGAAGCGCGACCAAGAACAACCCAAGCGCAAATGCCGCACGCAACCAACGACCAGACGATCCAATATTTTTTGAAACCGCTCGCACCCCTGTTTGCACGAGTCGCTTGAGCAGAAAACGATACAGGAACCCGAAGACAAAGGCCGCCACAAAAAGTGCCAACACGTACGCGATCCCAAACGGCGAAAGAATGAATCCTGCCGGGGAGGTTCCAAAGAAGTCGCGCTTTAATGTGGGAATAAGGCGTGCCGCGTTCCAGCTGTCACGCGCTGTGAAATGTTCCGCTTCCCCAATCGCGAGCGAATAGCGGCTGTCGTTCTGAGCACTTGATACCTGGACGACGTATTCACCTGGCGTGGCGCGCTGTTTATATTCTTCCCCTTGCCAGTACCAGTCTCGACCGAACGCTTCCCACATACGCTTCCAGGGACTCGCGGCTGTTTTGTTTAAAACGGTCAGAGCGGTCGTGTCTCCAATCTTTGTAACGGTTGCCGTCACATCCTTCTTTTGATCAGCTCGATCTGGAACGAGAATATTCACATACAGATCGAACGGTTGTTGAGCGGTAATACGGAACGTGTGTGGCTGCCCCTTCAGTTGTCCGTAATAGGCCTTTGAGATTTCTGGCTCTGTAACCGTCGTCTCTGTCCCCGTCACAAGACGAGGCTGATGCGCAGAGGCGGCAAACGGCAGACCAAACAGGACAGCAACTGAGAAGACAAGTGACACCTGGACGAGAGGGAACCATTTCATATTAGCGAACATACCCCAAAAGACGCACAAATGCCCAATCGAACGGGCTCACCGGAGTACGGCGCATCAAGCTGCGATAACTCACGATCCCCTTTTGTTCTTTCACCAGGTCGCGTGGGAAACGAATGCGATACATCAGCGTATTCCAAGCCGTGTTTTCGCGTTCAGAACGGAAGTTTGGCGCACGACCAAAGACTTTTTTGAATGCCACGAGCGCGCTCGACACCTGGCGACGTTCGTTTTTTATATTGCGCGTGACAGGAATCAACCCGCTTGAGATTCGAATAAAGTCTTCTTCGGTCGCTGTCTCTCCAATCGTTTCTTGCACATCACGCACAATCGCACGGCGTTCCCCTTCTCCGTAGGCGCGTGAGGCGGGTGAAACGCCTTCTGCGATGAAGCGAGCGGACAATGTGGCGAACGTTTCTGGCTGTGGCTTTACTGCCTCTTGCGTGACGGTAGATGGTGCTTGAGGAAAGAGTGCAGGCAACACAGGCGATTGAATGACTGGCGGATTCGCGAACAGGGTAAAGACAGACATGGGAGCACCCCCGCCGCCTCCGCCGCCAACCGCACCTCCGCCGCCACTACTGACAGGGGCCGGAACAGGCGTCGCCGTGTTGACTACGATGGCGGACGACGTCACAAACGAAGATTGATTCCCAACAAGGTCACTCGCTTGGACCCGGAAGTACCATGTTCCATCCGCCAAGGTTGAGGTTGGCGTGAAGGTGATCAACGCGGTTGAAGTCGCATAGACCGTTCCACTAAAATCAGCCGACGTACTCCATTGAAGCAGATACGGAACCTCCGCTAAGCCAACTCCGGCATCCGTAGACGCATCCCAAGAAATCACGGGCTGGGCCGATGTCGTAGGTGAACCGCTGGCTGGAATCCCTGGAGGCGTTGGCGCGGTGCCGTCAAAAATGAATAGTCCGCCACTTTCTTCGGTAAAGGTCGTATCCCCATCAAACGTCGCCCCTGAGACATTGACGATCACCCCTGCCCCGTTAGCAATCACCGTCCAAGGACCGGTCGAAGCAAAGTCACGCGTCGTCGTAAGACTTGTCGTATAACGCCTTGTCTTTGTCCCGGTCACATCGCCAAAGTCGGTATTCGGAAGGTCTCCATTCACGATCAGATCTCCGTTAATCGTTGATGGACCTAACCCACTCTCATCGTTCAGCGTCACGGTTCCTGATACCGAGGCGAATACGAGCAAACTTTCATCGTTCAACACATAGTCCGTAATCGGCAACAGGTCTGAGCCATACGAGATACCATCGATAAACCCCTCATAGACCCGATCCCCTGTCAGCGTAAAGATGCCGCCCTGTGGAGTCGTCGACGCGTAATAGGTCGTATCAAAGATCGCATTGCCAGTCACTGTACCTTGGTTATAGCTCCTCCCACGAAACGTCGCCGCCCCTGTCATATCATCCTCGTTACCACTATCATCGAAAAAATACGTGGCCCCTGTCACTAAACCATCGTTTATCGCATCACCATAGAAGTACACTGTTCCGTTCACAACGCCTCCATTCGTAGAAGAGGTGAACGTACTCGTCGCGGTAATAGTCGATATGTTGGTAGAACCGTCGTAGAACAAAAAGTCCGTAATCGGCGCCCCATCCGCTCCGTAGATATTGCCGGTCACCGTTCCCGCCCAATAGACTCCCCCTTCTACGAAGAAGAGTCCTGCGCTAGGTGTCGAAGAGGCATAGTAGGTCGTATTAAAGGTCGCATCTCCATCCACCGTTCCATTATTTAGACTCTGGCCATTGAAGAAGGCTGTTCCGAGTGTCGCACTATTGTTTTGGCTCGTATCGAAGAAATACTGCGTTCCACTCGCATTTCCACCGTTTATGGCAGATCCATAGAAGAGCGCTGCTCCCTCCACCGTCCCAACGTTCGTGGTCGAAAAAAAGGTCGACGTCACAGTAACGGTTACCGCGTTTGTCGATCCTGGGTAAAAATAGAAATCGGTAATCAGAGCATCGTCGGTTCCAGTGATGAAGCCCCCAACTCTCGCTTCCCATTGACGACCGGTTTCAAACGGGAACACCCCCGCGTTTGCGGTCGATGAAGCGTAATATAGCGTATCAAACATCGCATTCCCCGTAACTTCTCCGGTTGCATAGCTCGATCCATGAAATTCTGCATCTCCCTCCACCGTGCCTAACAGATAGCTATCATCATGGAACAAGGCGATTCCCGTTGCTGTGCCACCAATGGACAAAGAGCTTTGATCAAAAAACTGATAGCTCGTCACAGGAGACATATCCACCGTATAGGCTACTCCGTCAATCGTACCATCCCACGTAGTCGTCCCCGTAAGGGTAATCACCCCAAGCGTTGGAGCAAAGCCATCAAAGTAGGTTGTCGAAAAAATCGCATCTCCTGCGACATGCCCGGCATTCCGGCTCGCTCCACTAAAGGTCGACGTTCCGGTGATCGTTGCCGCATCCAAGACACTCGAATCCGTAAAGACGGCCCCTTCAAGAACCGTCGCGTCAATTCCAAAATGACTCGAGCTTGCGACGGTGAGTGTTTTTACGACGACCGGATCACCTGCGTTCGTGGAGACGGTAGCCACGATGTTCACATCATCCAGTTCCGTTGGGAGCGCGCTCGCCGGCTGCGTAAAGGCGAGATCGTCCCACCAGTTCCCCAGATTGTGCCATTCCGCGTTGACCGCTCCGTTAAAAAATTTACTGCTTCCATGATAGGTCACCGTTCCCCCGACCGTTCCCCCAATGGGCCGAGGAGAAGGATAATAAACGTCTACGTTGCCCGTGATCGTCCCGGTGTTATAACTACTATCACGAAATATCGCGTTTCCAGTGACCGTTCCTTCATTGTAAGAAGAATCCGTAAATTCAGCGTTTCCGGTCACAACTCCTTGGTAGAAACTATTGTACGAAGTGCCTTGAAAGGTGGCTGTTGTTGCAACCGTCACGGCTTCGCTCAGAAAAACGGATCCGTAGAAGGTAAGGCTATTCGCTTCTGCTGGCATGGGAGAGAACGAGTTGTAATCGATCGAGGAGTAGACGTAGCCGTCGTCTGTACTCGTCGGAATCGCCCCTGCGGGAGACGTAAATCCACTATTGGTCCACCAGTTGGAGTCATTCGCCCAATCAGCGCTCACCGCTCCGTTAAAGTAGAGCGAAGCGGCGGAGGCGGTCGCAGGCAACGCGCACAACAAAAAGAGTACAACAAAGAGCACGCGTTTGAAGAAGAGCATGCGCGAAGTATAGCAGCTTTACCTCTGTCTTTGCATAACAAAAAAGCCGCCTTTGTGGCGACTTCTCTGTTGGCTCGACGGATGGATGATGAACTCGGCTTTGCAAGGAGGTTGGGTTGCTTTCGTGAGGGCTTTCGACGCATGTGGGTCATGCTGCAATTTGGACAAATTATTCGCGACTTGCCTATACACCTCCTTAAAACGATCCTTTATTCAGAAACGCGCGCGTAAATCCAAGCACGTTTCCCGTTCCCTCTTTAAGGGAAAGAGGATCAAGGAGCCGCTGGCGGTGGGCTTCCTGAAAGAGAATGACAGCGCGCATGGTCGCCGCACCGAAGTAGGTCGTTTCATTTCCACTAGAGCCGTTTCCGCGTTTCGCAATCTGAAAACCCTTCTCATTCAGAAGCTTTTGTAGCTCACGAACATCTTCCCCTCTCATCCCGAGCCTCAAGTTGCGCATGAACTGATAGGGAGGCTGGACACTTGTTGCTTTAGTCGTTGTAACAGCGATTACGGATGATTGAACGGGCAACACATCGACAAAGCTCGTAAGGACTGGTGATGGATCGCCCGTGGATGAGAAGAGCTTGGCATACACCGTATACCTCCCAGACTGTGGCGGAAGAGTAAGCTGAATCGAAGACTGGTATGGGTAGATACCCGCCCCTTGAAAGTCTGGTCGGAGAGAGAGCGCATATCCCCGCACAGTCTTACCTTGTGCGTTAAAGCTAATATTGATACGTGGAGATGAGACACGGTGAACAGGTAATGCCAGGCCATTCACAAGCATCGTTAGCGCCGTCTTGAGACCATCTACCGCAGGCTGAACGCTGCTCGGAAAGATGCTTGTAGACGCACTTATTGCACCTCCTCCCGAAGAGGGGGTTGGTACAACATCCGTGACGACAGTGACGGTTGTAACGGTTACCGTACGGGTGACGGGAATTGCAGCATTTCCTGCCGCATCTGAAACCGAGTAAGTAAGCGTATAGGTTCCTGCAGTAGCTGTATTCACCGATCCCGTGGTCACAATACCGCCGGTAATGTCTCCCTCCGGATTATCCGCCGCCGTTGCCCCTGCATCGGAATATCCAGATCCCTGAGAAACGGAAACCGAGGCGCTTCCTAAAAGAGTGACGACGGGGGCAATCGTATCAATCACGATCTCCTTGTTGTCAGCAAGGTTCTGGAGTGGCGTGAAAAAAACCATCGCATTCGATGCGCTATCTGTAATTGTTCCAGATACGCTCTGGACCGTGAGATCACTAGAGCTATCGCCTGCTTGAACGACATAGGCGCACGTACCAGTTGTCGCACCTGTCACTGTGAACGTACATGATTGGTCCGTAGTGCCTGTCTCGAAGAGAAGCGTGACCGATCCGGTAGAAGTCACCGCTTCAGAAAACGTAACCATTACGGGGATCGATTGGCCGGTCCCATACGATCCGTTCACCACATCTGAACTGATATCTAAGATTGTTGGGGGCGTGGTGTCCGCATCGGTAGTAAAGGCCGTTCTCATGCTCACCACACCGTCACGAAGGAACCAAGAGCCCTATGTGGTCTTCTGTCATGCGGAACGTGTGGCATGATGGTCACCGGTGAATTCCATTTGAAACGAGAGCGAAATGGAAATGTTCACCGATACACCTACTATCGTTGCACGAAGAAGTCTAAAAAAGTTGCGTGCAACGAGCCCTATATTCAAGAGAAGAAATTAGATGAGCAGCTATCTTCGCTCCTGAGCGGTATGAATTTGCCTTCAGAATGGACACAGGAGCTCAGAAACATGCTTGAGAGGGATCGAAGTGACGTATCGACGTCTGACACAGTATTACAGGATGAAACGGAGCATACCATCCGAGAAATACAAACCAAGGTCGAGCGACTTCTTGATGGCTATTTAGCTCAGGATATTGAGCGAGAGGCGTACCTCAAAAAGAAGGCTGACCTCTTGGGCCAAAAGAAGTCGCTCGAGGAAAAACAAAGCCGTTTGAAGCACGCCGCAAACGCTTGGCTCGAACCGATGGCAGAATGGCTAAATGACGCGGAAAAGTTGAAAAAAATCGCACAGGCTTCTGACCTTTTTGCCAAAAAGGTCACGGCCAAAGAAATCTTTGGCTCGAACCTTTTGCTCACGCAAAAAAACGTGGTGGTGGTGTCCCCCGAAAACGTGGTGAACGTGGTGGTGGAAAACGTGGTGGACCCATCCGAAAACGTGGTGGTGCGGAAAAACGTGGATCAAAACGTGGTGGTGGGTGGTGTAAAAACACAATGGACGGCCGTGCAGGCCGCCCATATAATGGCGTGTGAAAAACCATTAAGTTTTGTGTTGGCTCCGAGGGTGGGGATCGAACCCACGGCCAAGGGATTACACGTGTCTCTACGTTTCCGTAAAGGGTGGACTATATCTTCTCCTTTTTGCAAAGGAGTGAGGCGCTTCCCCCAACATCCGTTGGAGTACTCCCTTTCGGGATAGTCTCTGAACCTTCCTCGTAAAATCATTTGCATGATCACGAGGCTTGGCTGCTGATTACCATCACCGTCTGATCGACGATTGTAGGCTTCCAGCAATTCACCTCAAGTTTCAATCGGCATCACTGCCGAAAGCTGCGTTATACCGGCGTGAATCTCTCGATGACAGTTCGCACAAACTAGAACGCACTTTTCTATCTCTGCTTTGACTTTCGTCCAAGCGCGAGTCAGACCGTCCATTGAAACTCCAAAATCCTTTTTTGAAGGATCTGGATGATGGAACTCCAGAGCGCCTATGCAGCGTGCGTAACCGCAGAGCTGACATTTGCCCCCTTTGTATTCCACCGCCATTTCACGAACACGACGTCTTCGTTTGGCTACCGCCTTCTTAAGATAATCAGCACGATCGGCATAGGAGCGCTTTTCCATACAACTTTGCAGTTTATATGAATAGGCTGTGTTCACAGTCCCCTGCTCTACCGCTGAGCTACCTCGGAATCTACATCTGTAAGATGCGGGGGCAGTCTAACAATCCAGGATTTTTGTGGCAAGGGGCAGCTGGGAATTGACCTGAAGGGACCAGAGACTGATCCATTTAGGTCACTGGGGTTTTGTCGGCGTCGCTCGAGAAGAGCGTTCCGGACAGGCACCCCATAGCCTAGTTCAGTGGTGACCACACCGCAAACGACGGTAATCGCTGCTGCCGGGAGCCGGCGGGCAACGATCCGCATCGACAGCGCTAGGGACTCCGGTCCCGTTGCAGCACTGCTGCATGAGCCGGCGCCGGATATCGCGCGCCTGACGCTGTTCAGGCGTCTCCGTCCGCCGATGAGCACGACGATCGCGCCCCCGACGGGTGGGCTGAACCGGTTCCGAGCTCCCCGCGTCAGCGATGACGAGAGCAGTGGTACCAGCGTCCTCGCTGAGCTGCGCGTTCGCCACGACGTTCGTCACGTCGGAGCTGATCGCAGCATCGGTCGAGGGCAGGCTCGCGTCATGCGTGACGACGAGAGCGGAAGGCATGGGTCGAGCGGTCGCCGCGTCAGGTCGAGAACGCGGAGGGGTACTCCGCAAGACCTGGGCGGCGATGAGCACGATGGCCACGAGAGCCGCCGCTGCGCTACCCGCTCCCAGCATGACCCGCCGCGGCATTCCTACGGCGGAGAGGTCGTTCTGGGTGGTCGTGGGCGCGAGCGTCTCTTTGCCAGTCGCCTTCGCGGGCTGGACATCGGAGCGCGGCGTTCCAGGGTTGCTCGTCGAGACCTCGAGCACGAGCACTTCGGTGAGCTCGCTGATCGGGTTGAAGCTCGAAGGCTCCTCGGGCTTCGGAAGCCCACCCTGTGCATAGAGGATCAAACACATGTCGAACATGTCGTTGAACCGCTTGTCGGGGTCGGGCTCGAGCGCGACGCGCAGCATCGCCTTCAGATCGTCCGGCACCCAGTCGGGCAGGAGCTCGATCCACATGTCGGGCCCGAGCTTCATCGCCTGGAGCCGGTCATGCATGAGCTTCACGACGTTGATGTTATCCGCGTCGGGCGGATTATAGGGCACCACGCCCGTGATGATCTCATACAGCACGCAGGCGAATGAGAACTGGTCCGCCTTCGGACCGAGGTTCTCGTCACCGCGACACTGCTCGGGCGGCATGTACTGCGGCGTACCGAGCACTGCGCCGTCCTGCGTGAGCTTCGTCGTGCGTCGGGTGACCGCCATGAGGCGGGCGATCCCGAAGTCGATGAGCTTCGGCACGATCGACCCATCCGGCTGACGCGCCAGGAAGAGGTTCGACGGCTTCACGTCGCGATGGACGATTTCGAGGCGGTGCGCGGCGGCCAGGGCGTGTGCCAACCGACCCATGATCGCGCAGTTCTCCATGAGGCTGCGCGACATCGACCAGGTCTGGCCGCTGCGCAACAAATCACGGTGTGCCTCGAGCTCCGCCTCGAAATCGTGACCGGACAGCCGCTCCATGACCATGTAGGCCATGCGCGACTTGCCCTGGACCTGCTCGCCGGCATCGATGATGCCGACGATGTTCGGATGCTCCAAGCGTCCGAGGTTCTTCACCTCGCGCTTGAAGCGAGCGAGGTGGTCACCGCTCGTCGTGGGCGCGACCTTGATCGCGACCCGACGCTTGATGCCCACGGTCTCCGCTTCATAGACGGAGCCCATGCCACCCTCCCCGATAATGTGGCTGATGAGCCACTTACCGGGCATTCCCTGAGTCGGAGGACCGATATAGCCGCCCGGTTCGATCTCGATCTCCATGACCTTTCCTTTCTCGAACTTGATCGCAATCCTGCGATCGTTGTTTGGTGTGTGGTCAGTTGTAAGGTACGCGTTCCAGTATGGATCGCCCCCTTCCTTCTGAAGAAAATAGGGTATTTTCCTCAAAAGCCAGAGGACGATTCGGTCCTATCATAGCGAATGGACCCACGATGGAACAGGAAATTTAACCAGATTTAGCCATTTTTGTCAATGTTTCTGCAGAAGTGTCCAGGGCCCATAAACAGAAAAACCGCTTAAAAGCGGCTTCTCTGCTTGTGGATGCTTTTTTAGTAGTCCGCCAAACGCTTCACGAGAGGGTGCTGTTGGATCTTTTCCAAGGCTTTGGCTTCGATCTGACGAATACGCTCACGAGTGACATCGAACTCTTTTCCAACCTCTTCGAGTGTGTGTCCAACACCGTCTGTAAGTCCGAAACGCATCTCAAGAATCTTCTGTTCACGTGGGTTCAAATCTTTGATGATTTCTTGCACGTAATCTTTCAAGAGCTCAAGGGCGGCTGCACGGTCTGGCGCGACGTTCTTCACGTCCTCAATGAAGTCTTCAAGGGCGGAGTCTTCTTCGTCATCACCGACCGGTGTTTCGAGCGAGACGGTATCCTGTGAAATTTTGATGATGTGACGCACCTTGTCGACGTCTTGTCCCATTTCCGCCGCGATTTCTTCTGGCAATGGTTCGCGACCAAGCTCTTGAATCAATTCACGCTCGATCTGCTGGAACTTGTTGATCGTTTCGACCATGTGCACCGGAATACGAATCGTACGTGATTGGTCAGCCAATGCGCGAGTGATGGCTTGGCGAATCCACCAGGTGGCGTACGTCGAGAATTTGAACCCTTTGCGGTATTCGAATTTCTTGACGGCGCGGAATAATCCAATATTTCCTTCCTGGATCAAGTCGAGCAGTGACAACGACTTTCCGGTGAACTTCTTCGCGATCGAAACCACGAGACGTAAGTTGGCTTCGATCAAACGACGCTCGGCTTCTTTCTCGCCGCGTTCTTTACGTTTCGCGAGCGCAACTTCTTCGGCGGCGGTGAGCAATGGAATTTTTCCGATTTCACGCAAGTAGACCTGAATCGAGTCTGCCGTGAGTTCGAGTGGATCGATCTTGAGCTGGCGTTCGTCGGCACTGTGAAGACCCTGCAAAATACCCAGGCGCTCCTTGTTGCGACCAAGCAGTCCATCCTTCTGCTCGACCCAGCTGATCCCAGCGGCGTCTAAGCGATCGACAAAGCCCTCGAAGACATCGATATAATCTTCCACCTCAGAAAACGCGAACACAATTTCTTGTTCGGTAATAAAGCCACGGGAACGGGCTTTCGCAAACAACTTCTCCAAGGCTTCCGGGGTTGGAGGCTTGGACTTCACGTAGGGACCACGTGGCAAGTGTACAACCTTCTTACTTGGCTTTTGATTCTTCTGAGACTGTGGGGCAACCTTCGCCTGTGTTTTTGCCTGAGCCTGTACGGATGCTTTCGCTTGCACCGGAGCTTTTTTTGCAGGAACAGCCTTAACCACTCCTTTTTTTGGAGCGAGCTTCTTTGCATCAGCGGTAGCCTTCCGCTTTTTTAGCGAGGGCGTGGAGGTATGAAAAACATGCTTCACCTTCGAAACGATCTTCTTTAAAGGCATACGCACGGGTGGGGTTAGTGGAGATCTTGAAATTGCCGCATGAGATCAGCGATCTGAGCTTGATCGCCAATACGCTCGGCTTGCCGCATCGCGTCTTCTAACACACGACGACGTTTGGTCAGGCGATCTGCGCGCAGAACACCAACCAAGGAACGTACGTCACGTTCGACGGAAGCGGCAGTTTGAGTTAATAGGTCTCGCTCCGCTAAAAAAGCGGCTGCCTCGAAGGCGTCACGCTCCTCCGAACTGAGGTCGGCAGGAAGCGAAAGGGATGAACCGGCTCTATGTCCGGTGGAAAGGGAACCTTGAATTTGTGGCAAATTATAGGCCTTCACGAGCTTTTCGTAAAGAGAGGTATGCGCGGGAATCTCGAATTCCTCAACCCTCCAGGCGAGCGCTCCTTGAAAAAGCGAGAAAAGCGAGGAATTTGCCAAAAGTGACGCCAGCAAGAACCGTTCTCGCTCGAGCTCTCGGGAAGGCAGTTCTTTCGTTTTCTGGGCTTCTTTCGGGGCGGGGGTGGGTTGCATCGCCACTTGAACACGGGTCGTTGCGACCGAGCGCTGAATCGCCTCTCGGAGCGACGCCTCCCCCACGCCCAAATCCTGCGCCAGACGTCGAAGCCAGCTATCCCGCTCGACTGGGTCCATGATGCGCCGAATTTCTGGGAGAAGTTCCTGAGCGATCCGCTTTTTCCCTTCGGGGGTGTGAAGCTCCTTTTCGGCGGTGAACGTCTGAATATATAACCAGTCCATGATGCTGACCGCTGATTGAATAGCGGTCTGCCAAATCGCCACACCTTTACGTACGGCTTCGTCTGGATCTTTTCCCGCGTCGGGAGGAAGCGTGATGATTTTGATTGAAAAATCTTGCGCCCGCGCCAGGTCGAGTCCGCGAATCGTCGCCATCTTCCCAGCACTGTCGGCATCGAAAGCGATTGCGAGATTGGTCGTGAAGCGCTTCAAGAGATGGAGCTGTTCAGACGTCAGCGCCGTACCACTACAGGCGACAACGTTCGTGATCCCAAATTGATGGGATGAGACAACGTCCATATTGCCTTCGACCAAGACCGCGAGGTCTGCGCGCCGAATTTCACCTTTCGCTTTATCGAGACCGTAAAGCACAGCGGACTTGCGATAGACACTTGTTTCAGGCGTGTTCACGTACTTCGCTTCTTTGGCATCGGCCTGCAGAACACGACCGGTAAATCCAACCACATTGCCTTGCACATCAAGGATCGGAAACATCAAACGATCGCGGAAACGATCATACACTCCGTCATCGCGTTCACGCTTTGAGACGAGACCCGCACGAAGGAGCTCATCCACGCTCACATCTTTTTTCAGTAAAGCATCCGTCAGCGACTGCCAGCCATCTGGAGCGTAGCCAATCTTAAAGAGATCGCTCGTGAGATCATCAACCCCACGCTTTTGTAAGTAGGCGCGAGCATGCTCTGCCTGCGGATGTGTTTGGAGCGCTGTTTGAAAGAATTTCGCCGCCAAGAGGTTCACTTCATGCAAACGATGTTTGTCGCCTGTTTGCTTGGCATCGTACTCCGGCAGGATGACCCCGGCTTTTTGCGCCAGGAAGCCAAGCGCTTCACGAAACTCCATCCCTTCGATCTTTTCGATAAAGGTGAAGTGATCCCCTCCTTCATTACAGCCAAAACAGCGCCAACTCTGACGCGTACGCGACACGAAGAACGAGGGTGACCGCTCCTGATGAAAGGGGCAGCATGCCTTAAAGGCCCCACTCCCAGCGGGTTTGAGGGGCAAATAGTCCCCGACCAAGTCGACAATATCGAGGCGGGCTTTGATGTCAGCGGTAGAGTCCATGGGTACGAAGGTCAACGAGATACCCTGAACGTAGCATGCTTGCATCTTTTCCAAAAATGAAGCACTGTCCGCGGTCGCGCGAAGACCATTCCACCCCGCGTGACAGACTAAGGAGAACTCGTGAGCACCGCCGCCAAGACTATCGCCCTCTTTCCGTTCGCCCGAGTGATTGCGGCCTTCACCCAGTTCCTCGGACTCTCGATCGAGGAGGTTCACCTCCTCTCGATCCTCCGCCGGTACGCCATCCGCGTCGTTGCCGATGACACGGGTCGAGAACCGAGGCGCGTCGAGCTTCTGGACGGCCTCAAACCTCGATCTGCACAGAACTCGCGCCTCGCGGTCGAGTGGGTCAATATCGCGGCCCCGGTCCCCTCGAGGTACATCGACATTCTGAGGGATCCGTCCGCTGACGATCTCGAAGCGCCCGACCTCCCGCGCCTGATCGCGAACTACGCCCTGGCTACCGAGGCTTCTCGCTACGGGGTCAACACGGGCTTCTACGTGAGAAGCCCGACTCCGCAGGGAAGCATCAAGCTCGTCATCCAAGACGGGCGCATCTCTGCCCCAGAAGGGTGGATCACACCAACCGAGGTCGAATACGCCACCGCACTCTGCGGCGGAATCGCCGAGATGGCAGACCTTGCGTCGCTCGAAGAACTGCAGAGCGCGTCCGTTGACCTCGGCAAGCTTCTGGCGAATGGGCGCATCACAAAGAGCTCCGATGGGGGCATTCGTGGGCGCTTCAGGGGGATCGATCTGATCAAGATCTCCCCCAATGGAGCGGTCGAAGTCTTGAATGCCCCGGCTGTGTATGCGCATTCGATGGAACAAGTCGTCGTGCTCTGCGCCAGTCTCTGGGCTGCGAGCGTGACTCAACGTACCATCGAATTCGCGTCGCAGTTCAACATCAAAACGCGCACCGGCTGGAAGATGCTCCACCTGCGCTGCTTGGATGGCATCATCACAGAACAACCGACATCCCCCGCTTGATGTCGTCAGACGGTCTGAGGCCCACCGTACGAAAAGGGGCCTCATTTCTATTCCAGCGGGCCTTCCCTGGGCAAAGAATAAATATTGTGTTATAAAACCGGCCGCGTGGAATCAGGCCTATCCACAGAAATGGAGGAGCTGATGACAGTAGCGAGTAGAACGAACGTGACAGGAGTTGTGTGGCGTGTCCTCACAGAAGAGGAGCAGAGCCTCTTGCGAGAGGCAGTGCGACGAATTTTCAAAGCGATCGATCAGAAGCTGCTGCCGGCGCTCGAGTTACCGGAGAAACTCGAGCCTCGAACATCGCTCGCTGAAGAACTCGTCCATTACATCGCGCGGAAGCTGGTGCTCCAAGAGAGCACCGCCCCTGACAATCGATTTATCAAATTCGTGATTGATGGAACAAGTCTATTGGTCGACGAATCGGTAAGCGGTGTACGCGGAAAGGGAGATCTCACCTTCGTCCTCGTAGCCGTTCTTCTCTTCCTCACACTGAAAGGCTATAAGCTCACCCTCCCAGAGCTTCGACTGAACGTGTGTCTGAAAGGCGGCTGGATCTATCGCCTTCCGCAGTAAAGACGCGCACACCAAAACAACGCACAGACCGCAAGAGGCAAGTCATGCACGCGATAAAAAAAACGAGTCGAGGGGAAGTAGGGACCGCATTCGATCGGCGCGAGGGAGAGGCGGACGAAACCTTCCTCAACCGAGTCCGCGTCGCAACCACCGTAGCCGTCATGCACCATCTCATCAGCGATGGCTGGCAGCCGACGTGCACCGAAGCTGCTCAATGCCTTTACGATATCCGGTTCAGCTACAGGCGAGACGAGCTGGAGGCCTGTTTCAATTCGTGGACGATCGCCTCTTTCCGCTGCAACCGCGACGAGCAGGCTTTCACCAAGGTCGGCTTCGACTTCAGGCGGCATGTCTGTATGCTGTCCGGCGCGATCCTCCTGGCGCTGCTCAACCCCCAGGCGCGACTGACAATCACGTTCGCTGAAAAGAAGGAGGTGTTGGAGCCTACGGATGTGGTCTACACGCTCACCGAGCGAGGCCTCTTCCGAATGGGCGCACGCCCCGTTTGCGTCTGGTCACGCGATCAGACCTGAGCGCCAACACAACAACACGCGGACTGCGCTCCTCGCGGTCCGTCAGATGGTTCGAGGCCCCACCATTCACAAGGGGCCTCATCTTATTTTCAGAAGTACTTATCTTGCACGTCCATGCCTCACCGGTCGTTTCTTTGCGACGGCCGCCCGTTCCTTATCCGGCAACGGACTCCCCTTTTCGCGCTTCTTCAATTCTTTTTCTAAAATCACCAACTCGTCGCGCAGAATCGCCGCAAGTTCGAACTCTAAGTTCTTCGACGCCGCTTTCATTTCTTTTTCTTTCTTCTTTTTCACTTCCATCAAGCTGTCTGTTTCCGCTCCCAACTCGAGCTTCAAAATATCTTTTACATCCTTTTCTGAGTGCTCTAAACCTAACATTGCGAGAATATCATCCTGCTTCTTGCGAATCGTTTTCGGCGTAATATGATGTTCTTTGTTGTAGGCGAGCTGCTTTGTTCGGCGACGATCCGTCTCCGCGATTGCGCGCGTCATCGAGCCCGTCATATTGTCGGCGTAGAGAATCACTTGGCCGCGGACATTACGCGCCGCACGTCCGATCGTCTGAATGAGGGATGTCTCAGAACGCAGGAACCCTTCCTTGTCCGCATCCATAATCGCGACGAGCGATACTTCCGGCAAGTCGAGACCTTCACGCAAGAGGTTGACTCCCACGATGATGTCATACGTTCCCTTGCGGAATTCCGAGAGAATTTCTAAACGTTCTACTGTTTCGATATCGCTGTGAATATAACTCACCTTGAATTTTCGCTCTTTCATGAACTCCGTCAGATCTTCAGCCATTTTCTTTGTCAGCGTCGTTACGAGAATGCGCTCGTCACGATCGATCACTGGCTGCAGACGCTCCAAGAGATCTTGCACCTGACCTACATCAGAACCCTTTGGTGTGACGGGGCGGATGATAACTTCTGGATCAACAAGCCCCGTTGGACGAATAACTTGTTCGACCACCTGGTTAGAATTCTGTAGCTCAAACAACGCGGGCGTAGCCGAGACAAAGATCACTTGATCCATCTTCTGTTCCAACTCCTCAAATTTCATTGGACGGTTATCGGCAGCTGATGGCAAACGGAATCCATGCTCGATCAGGGTCGACTTACGTGAGCGATCCCCTTCATACATCCCTCCGAGCTGTGGAACCGTGACGTGCGATTCATCGATCACCAAGAGAAAATCTTTCGGGAAATAAGAAAAGAGCGTATCCGGAGCGGCTCCACGTGGGCGCCCAGACATCGGCTGCGAATAGTTTTCGATTCCGTTGCAATAGCCAACGTTTTCGATCATCTCCAGATCATAGTGTGTTTTTCGTTCCAAGCGTTCGGCTTCAAGTAATTTTCCATTATTCTCAAAAAACTCTAAGCGCTCTTTCAACTCTTCCCGAATCGCTTTCAACGCACGCTCACGTTCTGGCCCAAGTGTAATAAAATGTTTTGCCGGAAAGACCCAAAGATCCTGCTGCTCCTTCTCCGCCTTCTTACTCACCGGATCCATCTTCACGATCCGTTCGACGATCCCACGCGGCGATTCAATGCGATACACTACTTCTTCGTTCGCCGGCATCAACTCAAGTACTTCCCCACGCGCACGGAATGTTCCACGCGTCAGGTCCGCATTCGTTCGATTGAATTGCATCGTGATCAACCGCTCCAACACCTGCTCGCGCATCACATTTGAGCCGAGCTCTACATGCAGAACAGTTTGCTCATAGGCCTCTGGCGCCCCAAGACCGTAGATACACGAAACCGATCCAACGATAATCACATCTTTCCGCGTGAGCAGCGCTTGTGTCGCCGCATGACGCAACCGATCGATCTCTTGGTTGATCATCGCCTCTTTTTCGATATAGGTATCTGTCCGAGCGATGTAGGCTTCTGGCTGATAGTAATCGTAGTACGAAACAAAATATTCCACCGCGTTATCCGGAAAGAACGCACGGAACTCGTTACAGAGCTGCGCTGCAAGCGTTTTGTTGTGCGCGATCACGAGCGTGGGTTTTTGCACAGACTGAATCACGTTCGCAATCGTGAACGTTTTTCCTGTACCCGTAGCCCCAAGCAAGGTCTGATAGCGATCTTTTCGCTCGATCCCTTCAATCAGCTGTTTGATCGCCTCGGGCTGGTCACCAGACGGCTGATACGGCGCTTTTAACGCAAATTTAGACATAGACCT
Source organism: uncultured Gammaproteobacteria bacterium (assembly GCA_964600845.1). Classification (GTDB taxonomy): domain Bacteria; phylum Patescibacteriota; class Patescibacteriia; order 2-12-FULL-60-25; family 2-12-FULL-60-25; genus JAGOTP01. The sequence continues at coordinate 34,556 of CAZRJW010000009.1, forward strand.
ATGCTACAGGGATCCAAGAAACAAGCCAATGGAAAAGAATGGAATATTTTGCTGATCTGAGCCAAAAAGCTTTTTTCTTCCGCAGGAAGTAGACAAAAACACCGAAAACCGCTACATTGTGGCGTTAACTCGGGTAAGCACCTGCCCGGGAACGACTAGCCATAAGGCTACAAACAGAGGCTGGTGCACGGTTTGGCTGGAGACGTACACGCCATGTGGAAAGAGATCATCAAGTTCGTAGGTTCAGTGGGCTGGTTCTGGCAGATGCTCATCAAGCTGGCGGCGGCGGCACTGCTCGTCTACGCCATCATGGGACTGGCGGGCCAGGTGTCCGACCGCTTCCTCGCCAACAGCGAGAGCGGCTACAACCGCCGCGTGATCCGCGCGGCCCACACCGACCTCGAGGCGGCGGCGAGGACCGGCGAGGAGAACGTCCGCCTGACGCGCGAGAACGCCCGCCTCACCGGGCTCCTCTCCGACCAGCGCACGACCTGCGACCAGATCGCGGCGCATGAGCAGGTCGTCGGGCAGCCCAACGCCGTCGACGCAACGCGCGAGCTGGCGGCCTGCCGGCTCGAGAAGAACGAGCTCGAGCGCACGCGCCTGACGCGGGACCAGTGCAACCAGGAGATCGTCTCGAACTACAACCGGGTCTGCCGCCAGGTCTGCCCGACCGCGCCGCAGCTCGAGCTGCAGCTCGCGACCGCCCACTGACCACAACAACTCACCCTTTCGGACGAACTGAGCCGAGAGACCCGCCAACAGGCGTGCAGAGGCACCGGAACTACACCGGCACTCCTCCGCACGCCTGCTGCATTTCTTGAAAACGGATTAAATTATTTCTACTAAAGACTAGACGAAGGATTTCCCACGCGATACAACAGCGTTCGTCCAACAAGATGCTTATTGGACGCGTTTCCACCCCACAGAGCATCAGGAGAGTGTGTAGCGATGTGTAGCCGATGCGACTTCAGGTACGGACTCACGGTCTTGCAGGCGATGGCACTTCTCTTCGCCGGCTGGCTCTGGGGCATTGATACGCAGGAGAATAGCTTCGCAGAGTACAACTCCCTCATCAACGAAAACGACGGACTGCGCGCACAGAACCTGCGGCTCCAACAGCTCGTTGGTCAGCACAAGCGCGCCAACGTGACCCTCCAGTTTGGGATCCTGGTCGACTTCGACCAGGTGATCGACCTGGGCATCGAGCCGTACGACGCGTCCGACGAGATCCCGGCGCAGCCAGACTGGCGGCCATGGTGCTGCCTACCGAGCTACACCATGCTCTACGCTCCCCAGAATGCGCGCTGTGACTGCCATGCCTGGCTCCGGCAGCAGCCGTACAGGCAGCCCAACCGCTGCTACGGGCACTCGACGCTCGACGCCGGGACCCTCTCCGACTGACGAACTCTTCTACAACATTCCCCTATCGGGGAGAAAGGTTGGTGACGCAAGACGCATGGGATCCGTGGCTACTCCACTCTTCCCCCATGCGTCGTTTGCATTTTAAATGGCCTTCGCTTGTTTTTTGCCCATTTTTTGCTACACTCGCGCGATGCTGAATTGGAAAGAAGTGGCGAAACCGCTCGTGGCGCTCGCGCCGATGGCAGATATGACTGATCTGCCGTTTTGTCTTATCTGCAAAGAACACAAAGCGCCGATGATGTTTCGCGAGATGGTGTCGTCGGAAGCCGTCGTGCGCATGAATCCAAAGACGCTCCGGATGGCGGAATCAGATGATCGTGAACGTCCCCTCATTCAACAGATTTTCGGCAGCGATCCGCATACCATGGCGGAGGCGGCGCGCATTATCGAAGAACGTTTCCACCCAGACGGGATCGATATCAACATGGGCTGTCCGGTGTACAACATCGTGCACAATTTCAATGGAGCTTCTTTAATTCGCGATCCAGAACGCGCGACTGCCATCATCAAAGCGATGAAGGCAGCTGTCTCCGTACCGATTAGCGTAAAGACGCGTTTAGGTTGGATCAAAGACACGGACTGTTTGGACTTCGTAAAAACGGTCGCCGATGCGGGAGCTGAGTTAATCTCCGTCCATGGCCGCACCAAAGAGCAAGGCTACAGCGGTGTCGCGAACTGGGATCGCGTTGGGGAAGCACGCGCGCAAGTTCCGCATATCCCCTTCTTGGTGAATGGTGATATCACGACACCAGAACTGGCGAAAGAAGCGTTGCAACGGTCAGGAGCGGATGGTGTTTTGCTTGGTCGAGGCGCCTTGGGAAATCCCTGGATCTTCCAGCGGATGGAAACGTATTTGAAAACCGGTGAACTTCTCGCAGAACCAACGATCGCCGAAAAAATCGACACGGTGCGTAAACACGCGCACTCACAAGTCGAACACTATGGCGAACGTGGGTTAGTGAAGCTACGTAAACACTTGCCTTGGTATTTCAAAGGAGCAAGTGAATTTAAAGAGCTACGTAGTCGTCTCGTGCGCATTCAAAACTTGGCCGAGTTAGATCAGATTCTTGATGAGCTTGGCACGGAAGGAACGATTCACCGCCGCGAAGTACCAGACACCTCCTCCACGAAACAAGACAAACTGAGCGGTGAAGACGGCTGCGCAATAGAATAATATTTTCGAAATACAAACTGCCGGACCACCCTTTCCTCAAGGGGTGATCCGGCATCGTTTCCATAGGTTGACGTCCACGCTCGGGAAACGAGCGAACGGGGACGGTGCGTCAGAACGACGCGGTGAAGGTGACGAAGCCGGCGCGATTCGGGCCGGTGGGCGGCACGACGCTCAGGCGCGGGCGCGTGAGGAAGAAGGTCGTGGTCGTGGCCGCAGTGGCCGCGAGTCCGACCCCCAGTGACACGTTGGCCAGCGCGCAGAAGGTCTGCGCCCGGTTGTGCGTCGCGCGGTCCCAGCCGTCGGTCTGGCCGGTGTTGGCCAGGACGGCGGTCTCGTTGGCGCCCTCGCACAGGGCGCCGAGGACGCCGAAGCCGATCAGACCGAGGGCTCCGACCCCCCAGCCGGAGAGGTGCAGCGCCCAGTTGGCGCTGCTGCGGGTGGGTACGGCCGGGGGAAGGATCGGCGGGTTGGGCACCCGCGGACGCACGACCAGGGGGGTCGGGACGAGCGGCGGGGTCACGACGACGTGCGGCGTGGGCGGCACGACGGGCACCGGGATCGGCGCCGGAGTCGCGGGGCTGCAGTGCAGCTCCTGGCTCAGCTGCTCGAACGGGGTCCGATCGGCGCCCGTGGTGTGGTCGATCAGGCACTGCGCGAGCGCACAGCGCTGGTCGCGGGTCGCATCGCCCTGGAGCGTGAGCATCACGCGGATGCGGTCACCGATCTGGGGCACGAGCGAGCGCGACACGGGATGCGGGTCGCTCGCGACGATCGCGAACGCCTGCCAGTACAGGGGAGCTGCACTGGCGGGCCGCCCCTGGCTGAAGGCCTCACCCGCGTTCGCGAGTGCTACCTGGTACCGCGTGGTCGCCGGGCCGGAGCGCGTCGGCGCGTTCGGCGGCGGAAGAGCCGCACAGAACGAGGTGATCCCATCCGCGTTCGGCATGACCGGCGGCGTGGGGCTCGTCGTCTGCCCGAAGGCGACCGACGACACGAGCACGAGAGCGAGCGAGGCGAGACACGAAGCGAGCGAGACACGGTTGGAACCCATGGCGAAGACCTCCTGGTTGAGCCTTCCGGCTCTCCTTCAACAGATTGATGACACTCGAACCGAATAAAACACCGAATCCTCCTAAGAGACCTTCGAGGCTTTATTCGGTCCAAGTGACAAAAGAACGGGTCATCTAAGCCTTTTTCAGGCTCAGACTGACCCGACAGAATGCCATATTTTTTTCTTTTTGTCTAGGTTAAGCGCTTTTTTGGCTAATTAGTCAACCAATTCGGGTAAGAAGTTCTCTGGGTTGACCGGAATTCCGCCCTGACGGACCTCAAAGTGCAAGTGAGGTCCCGTGGAAAGTCCCGCCCCCTGATCCCCTGGTCGACCACCGGAATACCCAATTACCTGACCACGTTCAACATAGGTATCTGGTCTGACCGCAAAACGCGACAAGTGCGCATACACGGTTGCAACACCACCCGCGTGCACGACCATGATGTAGTTTCCGTATTGTTTTCCCGTACGGGTCCACGCGACATAGCCACCCGCCGCCGCTTTTATAGGCGTACCGACCGCAACAGGGATATCTGTCCCAGGGTGTTCGAAGAGTTTTCGGAACGGGTAGGTATGATCATGAAAATGCGCAGAAATCCCACGCTTCGGAATGACAGGCCATTGGAATAAAATATCTCCACGCGCGAGCGAGTCATCCGCCTGGTTCAGCTGTTCACGTAAGCGATCCTGCAAATCGCGGACTGAGACCTTCTCTTCTTCTTGCTGTCCGCGCAATTCAGAAAGAATGCGTTGAAATTCAGATTCTTTCTCCTCGGTTGTTGCAATCAAAGATAACTTAGCGGATCGTTCACCTTCTAGAGATAACCGCTCGCGTTCTAACGTCGCTTGCTGCTTGAGCAGTTCCAGCCGACGGTCATCCTGCGACTTACGCGTTCCTTGAAGAGCCTCTTTTGCTTGGCGGAGACGCTTCGTCGCCGCTACTGTTTCTTCTTGAACGCGTTGAAGCTCATCTAACTGGGAAACGTATTCAGAAAGGGAGGATCCCGTCACCAACGCTTGAAACGGGTGAACGTCATCTGCTTGGCGGATACGACGAAGGAGCTCCGCAAGAGCCGCTCGACGCTTTTCAATCGCTTCCCCTTCCAACCGAATCGCAACATCCAGCTGTTGAATGCGAACCACGGTCAGGTCTGCCTCTTGGCTCGCTTTTTGATAGGCAAGTTGTTTTTCCTGAATGCGGTTCTCGAGCAATGCCGCCTGGTTTTGCAATGAAACCGCTTGCGATTCCTGTTCCGCAATCCGTTTACGATAGGCGGCGATCGTCCCATCAAGCTGCTTAATCTTGGTCTGACGCTCATCTACCTCATCTTGCAGCACCTTCGTTTCTTCTGTTTCCTGGGCACGTACCTGAAATACGGGTACGACAAACGACAGCAAACTCAGAATGCTGACAGCTGACACCAAAGAACGACACGGATGCTTCATTACCCGGCATTATGCCAGAGATGCTAAGGCGGCGTCGATACGTGAGAGCGAGCGGTCTTTTCCAATCATCCAAAGGTAGTCAAAGGGACTTGGGGATTTTTCTTGGGCAGAGAGTGCGACACGAAGTGGCCAGAGCACATCTCCGTTAGACCAGCCATGCTCGGCAATCCAAGCACGGAGACTAGTTTCGATCTCAGGGCGCGCGTTAAACCATGCCTCGTCTTTTGTCGCGAGGTAGGTGCGTGCTTCTTTGAGATATTCGCACGTCGCTTCTTTGGTCGACTTTTTCCACACGAGATTTACCGCTGCGTAATCGAGCTGTGCCTCAAATAATCGAAGGTCTGTGACCAGCGTTGCCAGGTCAGAAAGCTTTTCTAAGCGCTCACGCAGCACGAGGACTGCGCGTTCGATAACCAGGCGTGAAGCAGGCTCGGTGAGCCACTTATTGAACTCCTCGCCGGTTAACCACCCCTTTTCAAGACAAAGGGTCACGTACGCTTGCTCATCCAAGGCACGAAGATAGAGATTGTTCGTCCAATTCAACTTCTCGACGTTCAAGACGGCACCGGCACGATTCACTTTTGTGAGATCAAATAAACGTACCAACTCTTCACGAGTGTATGTCTCGCGATCACCGGTCGGATTCCAACCGAGTAACGCCAAGAAATTGATCAGCGCTTCTGGCAGATATCCCTTGGACAAATAGGATTCGACCGAGACATCTCCCTTTCGTTTTGAAAGTTTTGTTTTATCCGGGTTCAAGAGAAGTGGCACATGAGCGTAGACCGGCATTTCCCAACCGAGCATCTGGTGCAACAAAATTTGTTTCGGTGTCGAAGAGATCCATTCTTCTCCACGCAGAACGTGCGTGATACTCATCAAATGATCATCGACGACCACTGCCAAGTGATAGGTTGGGAAGCCATCAGACTTAAGCAAGACCTGGTCATCCACATCCTTACATTCAAACGAAATGCGACCACGGATCCCGTCGTCGAACGAAAGGGTGCCCGCATCCGGTACCAACAGACGGACCACCATACGTGCGCGCATTTCTGGATTCGCCAATCGCTCTTCAATTTCTTGCGGAGACAAACGCAAACAACGACGATCGTATTTGAGCGCTTGCTTCGTCTCCGTCTGGATCCGACGCATTTCATCCAATTCTTCATGTGAACAAAAACAACGATAGGCTTTTCCCTCTTTCAAGAGCTGCTCAGCGACAGGACGATAGGTATCGAGACGCTTGGACTGAGTGTAGGGACCAACGTCTCCTTTTTCCGTAATCGTTCCATCGTCGTTCAACACAGGACCTTCGTCATAGTCGATTCCTAGGGTCTTGAGGGTCGACAATAAGCCTTCCAGCGCACCCGGAACGGATCGCTCCTGGTCTGTATCTTCAATCCGTAAAATCAGCTTGCCGCCTTCGGACTGGCGGGCAAGGAAATAATCGTAGAGAACGGTGCGCAACGTCCCAACATGGATAAACCCTGTAGGACTAGGGGCGCAACGAACACGAACGGGGCGTGAGGCGGACATAGAGTAGATACAGACTACTCAACTCGCTTTCTTTTGTCGATGAAACCGTCGGAAAAAGGCAAAAACCGGATAGAGAACGACGAAGACCACAATCGGAACAATCAGATCCACTAGCATCCATCGATAGGTGCGAATCCCCTGTGCGAAAATCGCCTGAATATACCGATTCAAGGCAGGACAAAGAATGAAGAGAAAGAACAACACTCGAAGCAGAATCGAAACCGTGTATGCAAGTTGTTTACGAGCAGGCCCTGGACGTTTGAATTGATCGACGAGGAATAGGAGTGGGAAAACGATGGTCGCACGCAAAATACGCTTCCAGCGCTGCGGCTCTTGGATCAAGCGCCACGTCCACTCAAGGCCGAGTGTTTGCAATAGGACCGGCGCACGCTTAATTCGTCCGACCCAAAAATCAAAGGCGCCTCCGACGCCCACGACCAATTTAACCGAGGGCAAATCCGCCAAGCGACGAGCGATCCACGCCTCTTGCTTAGACGACCCCCCACCAAACGCAACCAACAAAATCTGTGGCGCTTCAAGCACCAATCGATGGACCGCCTCCTCTTCCGCGAGATCACCCGCGCCATCTGGCTGGATCTTGCCCCCTTCTTCTGCAACGGTGCTCAAGTCTGGAAATCGCTCCTCCCAAAAAGTCCGGACGCGCGTTGCGACCCCTGAGGCTCCTCCGATGAATCCCACCCGGAGCTTTTTCTCAGCCGCTTCGGCCACCAGCGCTTCCGCCAACTTCACGCCCGTCACTCGCTCAACGGGGTACCCCGCACACCGTAAGCCAACCCACAGCCCAACACCATCCACACACACATAGTCCGCTTGTTTCACGGCTGCCGCATAAGCAGGGTTTCGTTTTGCCTCAAGCAGAATCTCCGGATTAGCGGTAACGATCCATTTTGCGTCCGTATTCGTTTCATCCGACGCCCACGCCAAAA